>CANRDD010000034.1 GCA_947629305.1 uncultured Bacilli bacterium
GCCATTACCCTACCAACTAGCTAATACGCCGTAGGCCCATCTCTAAGTGAAGCTTTAAGGGCTTCTTTACTCCGAAGAGCACATCCGGTATTATCAGTCGTTTCCAACTGTTATCCCGAGCTTAGAGGCAGGTAACCCACGTGTTACTCACCCGTTTGCCACTAGAGGAATAATCCACTTCAATTTAAATCCATTCTTTGTGCAAGCACTCCAAACTTCAATAAATATCAATGGTTCCTCTCGTTCGACTTGCATGTCTTAGGCATGCCGCCAGCGTTCATCCTGAGCCAGGATCAAACTCTCAATAAAAAGATTTATAAAAATCTTAAATTTTAGTTTTTTCCAAAGCTACTCAAAATTGACTTTTTTACTTAGTTTTCAAAGATCATTCGCACTTCTTTTCCTCTGTGCACTAGTAATATACCAAACAAGTTGAAAGATGTCAACAAAAAAATTCGTTTTTTTAAAAAATTTTTTATTTTTTGTCGATTTTTGCCATTTTTAGACATATATACGGGGTTTTTCCCTCTTTTATCTTTCAAAATATTATATGCTTTATGCTTTAAAAAAATTCATTACTTTTCATAAGTAATGAATTTTTGATAATATTCAATCACTTTTTTATCAAAAGGACCTTCATTATTTTTTTTCATTTCAATTAAACTATTTAATTCTTTTTTAACAATATAATCAATTTCCTCTGGATACTTCATTAATTTTTTATGATATTTATATTCATTCGTATCTAATATTTTATATCCACCATCTGGAAAAACTCTTAAATCTAAATCATAATCTATATATTTAATAACATTATCTTCAATTACAAAAGGACTGCCAATGTTACAATAATAGAATAAACCAAATTCTTTCATTTGGGCAATAATATTAAACCATCTATTTTTATAAAAGAATAATATTGCCGGATCTTTCGTATAATAACTTCGCCCATTTCTTTCCGTAATTTTAACTTTATTATTAATACAAACAATATAATCATCTTTAATATCAACAACAATAGCTCCATCACTAGCTTGATTTATTTTTCCATTATGTTTATAACAATGGACTTCGCACTTATCACCTATTTGCATACAACTCATCCATCTTCCTAAAACCATTATACACCTTTTTTCATTATTTTGCAAAAAACTACCTTTACCAAAATTTACCTCAAGAAAAAAAGCTTTAATTTAAAGTTTTAATAACTTCTAAAGCTTTTTCATATTGGGCATCTTTTATCCCTGTAACATTACCATTTTCATCATAGGTAGTTTCCATTTTAACAATATAATCTGGTATTAAACCAACCCCATCAATACATGTTCCATTTGGTCTATACCATTTAGCTGAAGTATATTTAGCCATGGTTCCATTTTGTAAGGTATAAGTTTGTTGAACTTTCCCTTTACCATAACTTTTTGTTCCAATTAGTATTGCCCCATAATTATCTTTTAAAGCTGCTGCTAAAATTTCTGAGGCCGAAGCAGAATTTTCATTTATTAAAATAACAACTGGTATATCTAATTTTTCATTTGTTTCATCATAATAATTAGTTTTCCCTTTTTTATCTTCTAATGAATATATTACTTTCCCTTTTTCTAAAAAGATACTTGCTACATTATGTGCTTCATCTAAATATCCTCCTGTATCATCTCTTAAATCAATTATTAACCGATCACAACCTTGTTCTTTTAACGAATCTATTGCTGATGCCACATAATTACTAAGTCCTCTGGAAAAAATAGGAATAGAAATATACCCAATTGTTGTATCATCAATTAAAGCCCAACCTATTTCACTATTATTAAGAGTTTCAATAGCTATTTCAAAATCTTTTTCTTCTTCACCCCTTAAAACAGTTATTTTAGCCTTTTTATCACTAGCTTTAATTAATGTTGATATTTGATCCGCTGTAAAAGAAGTTACATCAATATCATTAACTTTAGTTATAACATCTCCTACTTTTAACCCTGATTTTTCCGCAGGTCCTCCTTGAGTAATACCTACAATTTTTCTTTCCGTTATTGTTATACCAATACCTTTATAAGTACTATTTAACCTTTGTTCTAAAGCATCAGTTTCTTCTTTATTTAAATAAGTTGTATAATTATCCCCAAGATATTTTAACATCGCATTTAAAGCTTCATTAACCATTTCTTCTTTATTAACATCTTCATAATAATTATTTGTAACATTAGAATAAACATCTAAAAACTCATTTAAAGCTGAGTCATTTAATAATTCATCATGATATGTATTTTTAATAATTATTCCTGTTGTTATTCCTGAAACAATTGAGACAACAAAGATAATAACTATTACTGATAATATACTAAAACCTTTATTATTATTTTTCATCTATATTACACCCTAACTAATTCTACCATGAATAAACTAAAAAGTAAATTTAGTATCTTTAAAAAAATAGAATATTTATTCAATATTCCATTCTTTTTGTAAACCTTCTACTGTTTCAATATATTTAACTATTTTACCATTTTTTATTTTAACTAAAGTAAAATCTCCAAGAGCTAAATCATTTATATCTTTAGCTTTAGGATTACTCTTTCCTTCGCCAACATAATATTTTTGATTTAATTTATTATCTAAATCACATAAATATACTTTTAAAGCTTTATTCTCTTCTGTATATTTATTAATTAAACCAGAATAATAAATAGATTCATTTTTACTACTATCATATATTATAACGTAATATTCATCAATAGGTCTATTAAACATAGTTCCAACACTAACTAAATCATAATTAATAGCTCCAGGTGTTACTTTATTAGTCATTACTTCTTCTTTATCTTTTATAAGTAATTTGGATATTCCATATACTCCTAATACAAAGATAATTATTATTACTATGATTAAAGCAAATCTAATAACTTCTCTTTGTTCATCAGTTAAATTACTCCATTTTGTTTCCTTTTTTATTCTTTTTTCCATTTTTTTGTTATTTATTTCTGCCATAACATTTCCTCCATAATCCTATTATACAATAACCTTAAGTTTAATTGCAAATAAAAATAAGCCCTAAAGCTTATTTAGATAATTTTCTAGCTCTTTCAAATGGGGCTGGGCGTGAAAAATCAATTTCGACACCATTTTCTTGACGATTCGACAAAAATCTTAAAGCATTAAAATAAGAAAAAGAAATAGGTCCATCAACTAAAACTCTAAAATTAATATTTTTATCCATTAAAAGACCCATGTCGGGAGCTTTATGAAATTCGTCCAAAGAAAAAATTTTTTCAAATTCTTCCTTTTCTTTTTCATTTTTAAATAAATGTAGACCAAATGCTTCGCAATTAATTATTTGCGATTCATATGTAAATAATTCTTGTATTTTTAAGACATCTTCATAACGCATTATTTCTGGATAATTAAAATATTGTAATACTTTATCTAATTTATAGGTAAAATGACCATTTACCCCAATATGAGCTTTTAAGCAATCTTCCGGAGAACTTATAAGACTAATTGGATAATGACTTGAATCATATAATAAATCATTAGCTTTTTGATTTTCATCTAAGACAAAAAACATTCTTCTTATTATACTAAATTGCGGTATAGAAAAATCGGCCATAGGTCTTTGTTCGTACATGAAACTAAAAGCTTCATTAGATCCTTTCCTCAAAGATGATAATAAATCACATGGTATATAAATTCCCTTGGGATATACTTCACTTTTTTCGGGATGATCTATTTTTACAACTCCACCAACAAAAATATCATCTCGCTTGACTAAATAATTAATATTTTGCATATACTTCCTCCACTTAGTTAGCTATACTATCATAAGTTTTAAAATAAAGCAAATAAAAATAAGCCCTAAAGCTTATTTTGTAGAAATAACTGTTGTAGCATTACCTAAAGATTTAGCAATACTAACCATTTCACTTGGAGTTAAATCACTACCAACAAGATAATAACTAATGTTATTTGCTTGCCAACTAATTGAATTACTACTCATTGCCCCAATACTTTCGTTAAGCATAAGTGGATCTCCAAAAACGGGAATAATTTCAAATTCATTACTAACCCGAGCTACTTCTTCCACAATAACAAAGTTTTTATTTCCTGCAAAGGTTAATATTACTCTATTACCATCTAATGTACTAACTGTTTCACTACTATCTAAATGGGTATCAGCTGGTATATAAAGTGGATATATAATACTTTCTAAATTAACATTTGTTTTTGTATCTTCACAATTACCATCTTTATCCTCATTTTCACACGTATTATTATTACTTTGATTATCCTCTTCTAAATCAATTAAATCTTCTAATAAAAAGTCATCTTCTTTTAATTTAGCTTTTAAATTTACTTCTTTAAAATTAACTTTTATTTTAACTATATCATCTTCATTATATACTTCTACTTTTTCTATATTCATTTTTTTATCAAAAGTAATTAATTGATATTTTAATTCTTCATTATTAGGATAATTTACTTTACTTTTAATTATATAATTATTATCCGTTTCTTCTAAACTAGCTGATGCATCACTTGTTAAATCACTAACTAAATTCTTTAATATATAAGCTTGACTTGAATTATCTGGCCAAATACTATCAAATTTAAAACTTTTATTTAAATTTGGTGTAACTACATATAATCCTTCTTTATTCTTAAGTATTACTTGTTCATGATTATTTGTTTGATTAATTAATATTACTTTATAATAATCATCTTTTAAAAAGTATGTTTCTAAACTATAAGTATATATTTCTTCATCATTATTTATTTCCATTGTTCCACTTAATTTATATGATTTACTATTTTCAACTTGTTTCTTAAAATCGTCTATGGCATTACTAACATTATATTTTCCACATCCTCCTAAAGTTATCAACATTATAAAGCTTAATAATACTAAATACTTTTTCATTACCTAAATCCCCTTTTCTAATTAAATATATTTTTTAAATTTTAAAATATGTATAAATTAAATAAAGTGGAGCATAATAAAGGTAAAGGAAGGATGGATTATGGCAACATTACAAAAAATAGCATTAATTTTTACCATAATAGGAGCCTTAAACTGGGGATTAATTGGTATATTTGATTTTAACCTAGTTGAAGCTATATTTGGAGAAATGGATGTTATTGAAAGAATAATTTATACTATTGTTGGTATATGCGGAGCGATCAATATTGGAATCTTTTTCATGGATTTTGTTGATCATGATTAACTAGATATAATTCTAGTTTTTTTATTTAAAAAAGAATAAGATTTTATCCTATTCTTTAAAATTTATAATTTTTCTTTTTATTTAATTTTTTAACAGAATAACCTAAAGCAGTACTAAAACCAAGAGCACTTAAAATATATGTTGTTATTTTATCTAAAGTAGATGGATTTTGACTTGGTTCATTATCTTCTTGTTCATGATTATTATCATCATCTTCAATAGATGGTTCTTTTTCTTTAAATTCAGCTTTAATACTAACATTATATTCTGGCATTGTAAATGTACCATCTTCATTTAATGTAATTTCATGCGTAACATTATCATTATCAACATAAGTAATACTTATAGTAGCAAGTTCATATCCTTCATTTGCTGTTAATTCAAGTTTAATTAGATCACCTGCTTGGGCTTTTTCTTTATCCACAGTAATAGAACCATTGGTTGCTTCCGTTGTTATGGTATATTCTTTTACTTCTTCTTCAATTTTTACAAATGTAGCTATTACTTTCACATTAGCCCCAGGCATATTGAAGCTATTATTCTCATTTACTTTAACAGTAGTATCACTTGTTTCATATTGAACAGTTAAGGTATCTAATTTATAACCTTCACTTGGTTTAACATTAATTACAACTTTTTCTCCTTTAAAGGCATTTTCAGCAACTTCAATTGTGCCATTTTCTGTTTTTTCAACGGTTATTTTAAATAATTCCGTTTCTTTACCAATTTCCCCATTAGAACCTTGAACTAAATTTGTAGCAATATATTTTGCATCAACATTATCAGCAAAATTACCACCTTCAACAAAGTCTTCTTTATCATTAACATCTATAGCCCCAGATCCTCCATCAAAATTACCATCCGTAACTTTAATGGTTAATCTATCACTATTATTATCCCCAGGAGCAGAAATAGCATAACCTTTTTTACTATTTATATCGCCACCTTGAATATCAACTTCAACTTCAGCTGCTGGATCAAGGAAAATAGCTGAACCATTATCATAAATAACGCCATCCGCGCTAGGTTGATATTCACTACCATCTCCAGTTGCGGTAATCTTAGCTCCTTCTTCAACCGTTAATTTTCCTTTAGTAACGGCAACCGCACTAGAACCACCCGTTACTTCGCCTTTAATAACGACATTACCTTCGGCCATTTGCAGAATACCTGAACCATTAACACTACTAACTTTAGCTGTTGGTTCAATATTGATATCATAAGTTGTTCCAGCTTTATATGAGCCGTTTATAGAAGAAAATGAATGATTTGCTCCATTATTTTCAACTATACCTTTAACCGTTATTTTATGTTTAGTTGGTGTTTCACCAGTATTATTATTAAATCCATTTATGGTAGCATTTCCGGAATCTTTAGAAACAGTAACTTTTGATTTTTCATCAATTGTTAATTCAGTCACATAATCACCTTGAGCATAAGTAGTATTTGACCCATATTGGAATATAGCCGAACCATATTTTCCTTCGACAAGCATATTTTCTAAAATAACTTTCGCATTAAAGTCCATCGCAATAGCCGTTGCTTCAGGGTTATTTGTTACTGATGTAATAGTTCCATTTTTTAAAGTAACAGGCCCATAAATAATAAATTTACTATTCGTGGCATCACCCGTGAATTCAATTTTATGATTTTGAAAATCTAGGGTAAAATTAACTCCCGTTTGGGCCGCAGCGACATAACTTGTTGTGTCTAACATATCCTTTTCTAAAGTAACTGTTTCGCCACTTTGAACTTCGCTAAGAGCATCATTTAAAGTTGCATAACAAGTTGTCCCTATCTTCGCATATTCTGATCCATTACATTCAATTGCTTCTGCTGCTTTAGCTTGAGCCATTAAACCAAAGGAACATAACGTTGCTAGAGACATTCCTATTATTTTCTTTTTTTCCATATCCATCTACCTCTTTTTATTTTACACATACTATGCATTTATTTACATTTTCATCTTAACACATAAAATATCTAATAAAAAGAGTTATTTAACACATTATTGTCTACTTTACATTATTTTTTACATTTTAAAAGTGAATCCTAAGACTCACTTTTAACTAAATTATTTAAATCATATAACTTAGCAGATATATCAGCAAATATATTATTATCATCTGTAACTACTCTTTTAGCTTCTTCACTTAATATCGTTATAATATAAGGTGAACTATCAAGCATTATAGCTGATTCATGAAAATATTTATCATAATAACCATATTTATGCATTACCACTAGGCCATTTGCAAGTTTTACTTTATTATAATGATCATTAATAAAATAACTTTTTAATTCTTCTCCCTTTGGATTACTTTGAACAAAATTATATAAATATTCCATATATATTAATTGATCATTAACCCAAGTATTTCCAAAATAATCGGTAGCTATCCCTCGGTCTAAAACTTTGGTTGCCCCAAGTGATTTACCATATTCTCTTAATTTATTTACGCCAATTAAATTAACAATATTCTTATGCGCGGCATTACTACTTTCTGATATCGCTATACTAACCCAATATTTCAAATCACTATTGTTATCAACATCTAAAAACTCATAAGAATATAAAGCACCTAAAGTTTTAATTAAACTAGCTCCATAATAAACTTTATTTTCATTATATTTATAAGTTATTTGTTTATCTAAATTTTTATAACCAAGACTCATATTATAACCTTTAGCATTTATATAATACCCAAGTGATTCCCAATACTCATCTGGATCACTAGTCTTAAAATCATATACTTTAACAGTTCTTTCAGCAAAGATATTATCATTTTTTTCATTAGCTAAACGATAAGTTATTTTATAAGTTCCCGTTTTTGATGTATCAACATATCCCTCAATATTTAAAGTTAAATTATTTAAACAATTATCACTAACCATTACCCCTTGTTCTTGATATTTTTCTCCTACTTCTAAATAAAGAGTATTTTTTCCATTTATTTGAATAGTATTTTCGGAAGCATTAGTTCTTTTCACTAAACTCATATTTCCTGAACTATCCATCACGGTATATTCTCTAACTTTTTCTTCATCTTTAATATTTACTTTATCTGTTAAATCTAAATCATAATTATCATATGCTTCATAATTATCTAAACAACTATTAAAATTTCCCTTTTTTAATGTTATAGTTGGTGCAACCGGATCTCTTACTTCTACCGTTCTTTTTAATTCATAACTTTTACCATGATACTTTAACTTATATATTACTTCTTTTATTCCCACTTTATTAACATCAATATCATTATCTATAGTAACATTTGTTATGTTATGACATTTCTTCCCACAGGCTATGGCTTCATAGCCTGCTTCTTGATATTTTTCTCCAAGATTTAGTCTAACTATATTACTTCCCTTTAAACTAAACTTTACTTCTTCTTGTTTATAATTTATTCCTATTAATATACCTATTATTATAATTAAACCTATAATAAATATTCTTCCTACTACTTTTATTTTTTTCTTTACTCTTCTTTTCATATACCTCACCTTTATTTAAAAAGAAGAAGAATTACTTCTTCTATGTAATATTAATCTTAAGAGGACTAGAGACAACATAACTTACTAAAGGGTTATTATTATTAATTTTAATTTCTACTTCATGTTCCCCTTTACCTAAATTAGCTAAATCAACATAAGCATCAATATCATCTAATTCAATAGCATCAATTACTGATTGAACCCCTTTAACTTGAACTGTGATATTACCATCGGTAATATTATTAACAGTTAAACCACTGGCTAAATTTTGTTGATTTATATTTTGCGTAATATCAATTGTCTTTTGTTTTTCTTCTCCAAATGTTGCCGTGATATTAACACTATCCACGGACATATCTCTTACCCCAGCTGGTTTAGTTATTTTTACTGTATAAGATCTCGTACTATTACTACCTAATCCATCAACATTAATTGCAACAGGAACACTCGTTATTTTATCAATATCACTCTTTTCCCCATATATAGTAATGGAAAAATTAGGATTATTATTAATTAAAACAGATGCTATAGCTCTTCCAGCTAATAGATTTCCCGTTGTTTCAACTCTTAAAGGAACAGTAACTGAATAACTTTCTAAAACAATGGTTGCACTAGTTGTTCCTGGTACTATTTCCACATTATTTAATCTTTCTCCTTTAGAATTATAAGCTACAAGTTCAACATTATCAAGATCATAAGTACCTGCATCTTCAAACTTTTCTTTACCAAGATCAATTAAAGCTTTAACCATAGCAATTTGTTCTAATGCTTCACTACTTCCTTTAACTACAACTTCATTTTTATTTAAAGTAACTGATTTAACACTTAACTTACTATTTAATTCATCTATATTAAGTAAATCAGTTGAAATAGTTTTAACTTTACTTTCTTTATTCTTAATAAATACTTGAACATAAGATGGATCTAATTTATAAACTAAATTATTAATTGATTTAGAATAAGTAAAATTAACTTTATGAGCACTATCCGATGCTTTATATTCTGATAAATCTAAAACAACTTGATATTCTCCTAATAATTTAGCTAAATAAATATCACTTTTTCTTCCTGTGATAGTTATATCAACTGTCTTGGGAACACCTTCAACAACATAGGCTTCTTCATTATATTTAACCACAACAGGGACATTGGTAACAACTTCAGCTTCTGTTTCGACAAGGGTAATAACTTTTGAATCAATTAGTAAAAACATAATCACAGCAAGAGCTAATGATAAATATATTAAAAAATTAGGTTTATTTAATATTTTATCTAATCTTCCTTGATTTTTCTTTAACTTTTTATTTAAGTAATAAATAACGCGACTAACAGGAACAATAATAATTCTATCTATAAAACGATATATCGCTTTAAAAAATCTTGTTATCATTATTCTTCACCTTCGCTTTCTTGTTCATCAGCTTCAAAGAAGACTTCCATTTTTGGTTTTAATTCATCAATTAACATCATTCTAAATTGATCAGGATCTAAATTATAATGTAATTCTCCTTCACAAGCAATACTTAACCTGCCTGTTTCTTCCGAAACAACTAAAGCAATAGCATCACTTTCTTCAGCAATACCAAGGGCTGCTCGATGTCTTGTTCCAAGTCTTTTAGAAATACTCGGATTCATACTTGTTTTAAAAACAGCTCCAGCACAAGTAATCCTATCTCCTTGAATAATTACGCCTCCATCATGAAGTGGTGAATTAGGGAAAAAGATTGTTTCTAATAAAGAATCAGATAAATCAGCATAGATCTTTGTAGCATTACGAATATATTCTTCTAAAGATATTTCTCTTTCAATAACAATTAATGCACCAATACGATTCTTTCTTAAATAATCAACACTTCGCATTATTTCATAAACAACTCTTTCTCTTTCATCAACAGTTAATATTTTATGTCTTCCTAAAAGCTGCGTTCTTCCTAATGATTCTAATACACTTCTAATTTCAGGTTGAAAAATAACAATAATAGCTAAAGGTCCCCATTGAATAGCATATTCAAGTATTACCCCAACCGTATATAAATTTAATAAATCACTTAATAATTTAACAATTAATATTAAAATAACTCCTTTAACAATTAAAACCATTTTAATATTATTTTTAACATTTTTTAAAATAAAATAAAAAGCCATCCAAACAAAACATATATCTAATAATTTTGTAAATATGGATAATATGGCTGCTAAGTTCATGAAAACACCTTCCTTTTGTTATAAACTTTTAGCTTATTTATTATATCAAATATTTTCTAATTTATAAAGTATCTAATGTTTCCCCATTATTATTTGTTTTATTAATAGCACTTTGTAAAGAAATATCTTCTTTTTCTTTCGTTAAATCTTCTAAATTAATTTCATTATTTTTTTCTATTTTATATGGATTAGTTTTTGATCTTTTTAATTCAACAAAATAACCTATTAAAGATAATAATAAACATATAGTTATAATTAAAAACCAAAGATAATTTTTAACAATAAAATTTAAAAATATTTCCATTTATTCTAATTCTCCTTTTAATAATTATTTCTTTTTAAATCTCTTTCTTTAATACTTTCCCTTTTATCATATAATTTTTTTCCTTTACCTACACCAATAGATAATTTAACATAACCATTTTTTAAATACATTTTTAATGGTATTAAAGTATATCCATCTATACTAGCATAATTATATAATTTCTTAATTTCTTTTTTATGTAATAATAATTTTCTTTCTCTTCTTGCTTCATGATTAAAAATACTTGCTTCATTATAGACATCAATAAAAGAATTAATAATAAAAGCTTCATTATTTTTAATACGAATATAAGCCTCATTAATAGCACATTTACCTTGTCTTATTGCTTTTATTTCACTACCTTTAAGAACTATACCAGCTTCATATTCACTTTCTATAAAATAATTAAAATAAGCTTTTTTATTCACTATTTCCATCTTTATCCCCCGTATATAATTCAAAATCTATTGTACCATTTTCTTTATTAGCATTAGTTACAATAATAGTTACTTTATCTCCTAATCTATAACTTATACTATTATTCTCTTTAACTAAACTAAGTAATTCTGCTACATAATTATAATAACCTTTTAAAGTACTAATATGAACTAAACCTTCAACTAAATTATCTAAGGTAACAAAGAAACCAAAACTAGTAACACCACTTATAATACCTTCATAAATATTGCCAATTTTCCTTTCCATATATTCCGCCATTTTCATATCTAATACATCTCTTTCCGCTTCTTGAGATGCTACTTCGGTATCAGATGCTATTTGGGCTACATCCACTAAATACTTTTGATTAAAATTAATAGTTTCAATACTCATATCATTATTAAATAAATATGTTCTTAATAATCTATGGACTGTTAAATCAGGAAAACGTCTAATAGGACTAGTAAAATGGGTATAACATTTACTAGCTAAACCAAAGTGACCTGTGTTATTAGGACTATATATAGCTTTTTTCATACTTCTTAATAAAACATCAGATAATATTGCAAATTCTGGTTTATCATCTAATTCTAAAAGAATCTTTTGCATTGTAATCGGGGTTATTTTATGCATATCTGTTTTAATACTATATCCTAATTGTTTAACTAAATTCATAAAATCTTCTATTTTTTCAGGATTAGGATCATCATGAACCCTATAGATAAAAGGTAAATCCATATTATAAACATGAGTTGCTACTGTTTCATTAGCTATAATCATAAAGTCTTCAATTAATTTTTCCCCTTCATCTTGTATTCTTCTAACAACATCAATAGCTCTTCCCTTTTCATCTTGAATAATCTTAGCTTCATCTAAACCAAAGTCAATATATCCTCGATCATTTCTTTCTTTTCTTAGAATATGAGCTAAACTTTGCATTTCTTTTAATTTTTCAGCATAAGGCTCATAACCATCAGGTATAATATTTTCTTTTAATATTTTATTAACACATTTATATGTCATTTTTATATTAGATTTAATATAAGATGGAAATATATCATAACTAACAACTTTCCCATTTTGATTTATATCCATCACACAACTAATTGTGAGTCTTAAAACACCTGGATTTAACGAACAAATTCCATTCGATAATTGATGGGGTATCATTGGAATAACAGTGTCAGCTAAATATGATGATGTCCCTCGCATTAAAGCTGTTTCATAAAGCTTAGTTCCTACTTTTACATAATATGATACATCCGCGATATGAACACCTAATTGATATAAATCACCTTTTTTCTCTAAACTAATAGCATCATCAATATCTTTGGTATCATCACCATCAATTGTAAAGATCATTTCTTTGGTTAAATCTTTTCTTCCCTTTAAATCATTATCGCTTACTTCATTTGGAATACTTTTTAATTCTTCAATAACTTCATCATTAAATTCTACTTCTATTCCATGTCTTAAAGCTATGGATATAATATCAACTCCAGGATCATTTTTATGCCCAATTATTTTAACAACCGCGCCTAGATATTCATTATGTCCAAATTCTTTTAAGATATTAACAACAACTTTATGTCCTTCTACACATTGTTTTGTACTTTCTTTAGTTAAATTTATAATAATATCTAATTTTTCATCATCAGGTTTAAATATAAGTTTATTTCTAAATTTAACCATTTCTCCAACAATATTACTTAAATCTCTTTTTAATACTCTAATAACTCTTCCTTCTAATTCCCCATGATTCGTAAATAATTCTATTTCAACAATATCTCCATTTATAGCATTATTTAAATTTTCTCCCTTAACAAATACATCTAAAGGTCCTTCTATATCAACATAACCATTTCCTGATTTATTAATACTTATTTTTCCTGCACTTAAAGAACTACAATTTTTCATTAAAACAAATTCATGTTTTCTTGTTTCATGAATAATACCAGTTCCTACTAACTCTCTTAAAGCATTTTCTAATTTTTCTTGTGCTTCTGTTCCATGTAAATTAAGCATATCATATATTTCTATAATTGATTTAGCTTTAGTTTCATCATTTAATATTCTTACTATATCTTCATTCATATATTTCACCTTTTCTAATTTTTATCTATATATTCACATATTTTTTCATTATTATTTAAATATACTTTTACTTCACTAGGATCATTTAATACAGTATTTGGATTACTTTTATCTTTATTAAATTGATTCTTAATATTTTTATCTATTAATCCTTCATTTATTAAAGTATTAACCTTTATTATACAATTAGGACTACAAGTTTTAATATCTATCTTTGTATCAGCATATACACAAGCAGCCTTTTCTATTTTTTCTCTATATTCATTCTTTTCTTTATCTTTTTGTTTATTTAAAGTATTATTAACATTTAACCCTACAACAACACTTAATGCTCCAAGTAAGGCAATAACAATAATTAATTCAATTAATGTAAATCCTTTATTATTCATACTTTCACCCTATTTATAGTTTATCATATTTTCAATACTTTTAAAACTTTTATTTTCTAATATAAAAAAACTTACTTTCTTTTAAAAAAGTAAGTAAGCAAAGAAAATCTTACCAAGAATATAGTGAGTGCCCTGCTCGCCTCGCACCGTAAAGGCGCGAAGTCTCGCATACACCCTAGCCAAGGAATATTGGCTTTTCATAGCTTCCCTCTCCTTCCAAATATTTTACCGTG
>CANRDD010000035.1 GCA_947629305.1 uncultured Bacilli bacterium
GTATATTTATCATTTAAAACTTTATTTACTATCTTATTTTTTGATTTATTTACCATATAAGTCACTTCCTTTCATAAATTTTTTATCATAAAATTTGCAAATTTATCCTTATATATCATTTCTTCTAACAAAATCAGTATAAATCCATTCTGGAGCATAATCAAAAATATAAACAAGTTCTTCAATTAATTCTTTTTTAAACATTCAATAATCACCTCGTATAATCTACTTCTAAATAATATTTTTTAATTGTATTAATAACTTCATCATATTCAAATATATGTTGAATGGTATTTTCCATTTTGGAAACACCCATACTCTCATTGCAATTAATTCATCTTCATTCATATATTTCAAACATTTAAAAGCATTTGTTTTTAACCCCGTCGAATTCGACGGAATTTTTCACTGATACGATAACTTTATCTATAGTTCAAAAATATAATCATTGTATAAATTTATTAATGATGTTTCTTCATATAAATTTTGTTTGTCTTCGACAACTTGTTGAAGTCAACAAATTGTTCACCTGCACTAAATTCTTAGTTTTTACAAATCTCTTTTATTTTATTTAAAATTTTTACTTTCTTCTATTAATAAATCAAAATCTGATTTATATAACTTATCTTGTATTATTCTATATTTTTCAAATTCTGTTAATGCTTTATCACAAGCAATTTCATGTGATATCTTTCCAGCATCTTGCAAAACATCTCTATCATCAGCAAGCAAAAATTTATCAATTCTCTTTACCCAATCTTCCATTGTCATTGGAATATGTCTTTTTGCTCTTGCTTCTGCCAAATCTAAAAATGCACTAACTATTCTTTCTAGCTCTTTTAACTCATCATTAGATAAATAATTTTTAGCAATTATAACATCAGATTCCATTATTTTTCCCTTAGGTGAGTTTTTCCATGATGTTAAACCCATATGTTCCTTATTTGCATCTACTCTATTATATATTATTTCTGCTGCTGTTTGATGAGAAACAGCATAGTGCATTTTGTTTTGAACCTTTTTAAAAAAATTTATCGTAATAGGAGATTTAGAATCATAATCTATGCTTGTTGCAAACAAATCTGTTACTTTTTGGTAAAATCTCCTTTCAGATAACCTTATTTCTCTTATTTCTTCAAGTAATTTTTCAAAATAATCTTTATCAATAAAAGATCCTTTTTTCATTCTTTCTTTATCTAAGACATAACCTTGAATTGTAAAAGTTTTTAAAACATTAGTAGCCCATCTTCTAAATTGCGTTGCTCTAATTGAATTAACCCTGTATCCAACCGAAATAATTGCATCTAAATTATAATATTCTATTTGATAATTTTTTCCATCTTCAGCAGTATGTTCCATTTTGGAACATACTGAATTTTTATCCAATTCATTTTCATTAAAAATATTATTTAAATGTTTTGTTATAGCGGGTCTTTGAACACCAAAAAGTTCTGCAATTGTCTTTTGAGTCATCCAAAGAGTTTCATTTTCATATCTTACTTGAATCCCCTTATCTTTTTCTTGAACTTTAAAAGTAATAAATTCTTCCGCACTACTTCTTATCATTAAATCTTTTGCCATTTTACCATCTCCTCCTTTACAATATTTTTCAAAATACCAAAAATTTCATCTAATGTAATTATTCTAAGTCACTTACCGAGGAATCCTCGGTAATTAAATTTTATCAAGTTTGTTTTTATAAATTTATTCATTTTCTTAATTATATCTAAATTATAAATTTTAACTTTTTTAGAATTATTACCGTCGGAATTTCCGACGGTGTTATTTTCAATAAGTTCACCAGTATTTAAAATATTATTAATATGTTCGGTGATAGTACTTCTAGAAACGCCAAACAATTTCGCGATTAAATTTTGCATTAACCAAATATCATTGTTAATTAATAGGACTCTATCATCTCTTTACCATATATTTTTAACTATTTTTAAATTAATTGTATTTCTATCCCAACAACACCATATTTTTCTTGTTCTTCTTTTGAATAATATTTTTCCATATCACGATAATTTGCCTCTTCATCTTCTCTATATCCTAAAGAAGTTTTATCAAAATAATTATATAAATCCGCAAAAGAAGCAAATTTATGTAATTTTATTATTTTGACATTAATTGTTTCTAAAGTAGTTCTATTGGTAAATTCAATCAAATCATTTTCTTTTAATAATTGTCTTTTTTCATCAAATAAACGCATTTCAATTGTTTTAGTACCCTCCTTTATTTGGTTAAATGGTTCATCATTTAATTTCATATTATGTTTCATTTTTGTTCTCTCCTTTAATAAATATAATAACCTATTTTTAAAAATCTGCCAATTGTTTAACCCTATAAAATAAACAATTTGTTATTTTTTATGATCAGCTTTCCATTTTTTAATTTGTTCTAATCTTTCTTTAAAACGTACTTCATTTCCTTGGCCATTAGGAATATAATAAACTTTATTTTTTAATGATGGAGGAAGGCATTCCATCGTTGTTAAATGTTCTTTATAATCATGTGCATAAAGATAACCTTTACCATAATTTAAATCTTTCATTAATTTAGTTGGAGCATTACGAATAATTAAAGGAACAGGTTCATTTAACATTTTCTTAGCATCACTACTAGCTAACTGATAAGCTACCTCACAAGAATTAGATTTAGGAGCTAAAGACATATAAATAACTGCTTCAGTTAAATGAACATTACATTCCGGCATTCCAATATAATGACAAGCTTCATAAACATTAATAGCTACATTTAAAGCATTTGTATCGGCAAGGCCTATATCTTCTGAGGCAAATCTTGTTATTCTTCTAGCAATATAAAGAGGATCTTCCCCAGCTTCTAACATTCGGCTTAGCCAATAAACCGCGGCATCAGGATCACTATTACGCATTGATTTATGTAATGCTGAGATTATATTATAATGTTCTTCGCCATTTTTATCATATAATAATGTTTTTTTAGCTAAACATTCTTCTAACATATCTTTAGAAATATTAATTGTTCCATCCGGTAAAACTTGACCATTTATAACTAACATATCTAAGCAAGTTAAAGCAATTCTAGCATCACCACCCGCGAAAGAGGCAATAATATTTAATTCATCTAAGCCAATTTGCACCTTTTCTTTACCAAAACCTTTATCCTCTTTTAAAGCTCTTTGTAATAATAAAACTAAATCATCTTTAGTTAATTCTTTTAAAACAAATACCCGACATCTAGAAAGTAAGGCATTATTAACTTCAAAAGAAGGATTTTCAGTTGTCGCCCCAATTAAAACAATTGATCCTTTTTCTACAAAAGGTAAAAAAGCATCTTGTTGAGCTTTATTAAAACGATGGATTTCATCAACAAAGACAATTGTTTTAATTCCCATTTTTTTATTTTGATCAGCATCTTCCATTACTTCTTTTATTTCTTTTATTCCTGATGTAACTGCCGAAAAGGTAATAAACTTACTTTTAGTGTATTTAGCAATAATTCTGGCTAAAGTAGTTTTCCCAACTCCAGGTGGTCCCCAGAAAATCATTGATGATATATTATCACTTTCAATCATTCTTCTTAATATTTTATCTTTCCCAATTAAATGTTGTTGTCCTACAAATTCATCTAAACTATTAGGTCTCATTCTTGATGCTAAAGGTTCACTTAAATTATTTTCAAATAAAGAGATTTGTTCCATATAATAAAACCTTCTTTCTTTTTCTTTATTATAATATAAATTAATTAAAAATGCATTATTTTTATATAAACATATGTTTGTTTATAAATTATTAAAAAAAGACTTAAAGTCTTTATACTAAACCAATTTTATTAAAAGGATATATTCTAAATATTGTTACTCCTTTTATATCTTTTTCTTTAACAGGACCAATTATTCTACTATCTTTACTTACTAACCTATTATCTCCAAGTAAAAAATATTCATCATCTTTTAAAGTAATTTCATCATAACTACTCGTTTGTCCATAGGCATATTCATCCGCAAATACTTCATCATTAATATATATTTTATTACTTCTTATTTCTATTGTTTCTCCAGGTAAACCTATTACTCTTTTAATAATAGTTTCGTTTTCTGTTTCTTCTTTTAAAACAACAATATCATTTCTTTTAATATTACCTAATTTATAAAGAATTAATATATCACCATCATGTAAAAACTTATTCATACTTGTTCCATCAACCCTAACAGGTGTAGCAATAAAAGTTCTAAATAATATAACCCCGATTAAAATAAGAACATAAGGAACTAAACTTAATAATTTTTCTTTCATCTATAAACTCCTTTTTAACAAAAATAAGGAAAGAAACTAATTTCTTTCCTTAACTTTATATTCTTTACGCATTCCTTTAATAAAGTTAAGTTTGGCTCTTCTAACTTTACCTTTTTTCACAACAACAATTTTATCAATAGTTGGAGCATTAACTGGGAATATCCGATTCACACCAATTGTGCCACTTTTCTTTCTAACAGTAAAAGTTTCTGATACACTTCCACCATTTTTAGCAATAACTAAACCTTCAAATGATTGGATTCTTTCTTTTTTACCTTCTTTAACCCAAACATCAACACGAACTGTATCCCCAACTCTGAATTCCGGAATATCTCTACGAATATGTTCTTCATTAATCTTATCAACAAGATTTGCCATATATTCTACCTCTCTTTCTTTTACCTATAATCATATTATTCAACAGCGGATTATATACTTTTTCAAAGTCCTAAATATTATAACATACTATTTTTAAAGACGTCAACTTAAAAGTGGACTAAACCTATAATATATATAACTAATAAAACTATTATAATTAAAGTTAGATGTTTGGCTTTCAATCTGCTATTTTCCATATTACTTTTACCTCATTAGTATATATTTTATAGTTTTTAATTTAATTTTGCAATATATTTCCTATAATTTGTCATATATTTGACATTAATTTTAACGACTCATTCCCTTTTCTTCATGATATTCTATTTCTTCTTCTAATTCTAAAACATGAATCTTCTTAATTTCCATTTCTAATAATTCTAACTTTTGATAATATTTTTTAATAAATTCATGATCTAAATATTTATGATATTTATAAAGTAAAATACCTTTTAAACGATCTAACTCGGTATATGTTGCTAAACAGTCACCACTTGTTGTATTATCACCATTTTCTACTAAAGTATAAACCATTTGTAAAATCTTTTTATATTGTTTTATTAATTTATTTTTTAGAATAGAAGTAATCATATCTTCATTTAAAACCGTTATTTTTTTAACGCGATAAGTACCTTTTTTAGGTGAAAAAGCATAACCAGTTTTTTCTTGATATAATAAAACATCTTTTTCTTCATCCATATTTTTTAATATATAACTTTCCATTTTACTTCTACTCCTTAGTAATTAAATCTGGTCTTTTTTCTTTAGTCTTTTTAATTTGTTCTTGCATTCTATACTCTTTTATCTTGGCATGATTACCACTTAATAATATGGGAGGTACTTCTAAACCGCGGTAAACTTTAGGTTTAGTATAATTAGGATAATCAAGTAAATTATTAGTAAAAGATTCACTTTCTAAAGATTCATCATTAATAACATCTGGCAGTAACCTACTAATAGCATCAACCATAGCCATCGCCGGAACTTCCCCACCTGTTAGAACAAAATCACCTAAGCTAAGTTCTAGATCTACTAGAGACTTAATTCTTTCATCAAATCCTTCATAATGCCCACATAAGAATATTAAATGTTTCTTTTGACTTAAAACAGTGGCTTCTTTTTGGTTAAAAGTTTTCCCATCTGGGGTTAACATAATAACATAGGCATCATCATCCTTTATTTCATCTAAACAAAGAAAGATTGGTTCACATCTTAAAACCATCCCTGCTCCCCCTCCATAAGGGGTATCATCAACTTGTTTATTATTTAAAGGTGAATATTCTCTAAAATCAATAATATTAATTTCTAATATTTTTTTATCTAAAGCTCTTTTTAAAATAGATTCAGTTAAAAAGCCTTGAAACATATTAGGAAATAATGTTAAAATATCTATTCTCATTTAATTCACTTCCCTAAATCTATAAAACTTTGACTATTTCTTATATAAATAATTTTCTTTTCTATATTAACATCTATAATATAATTATCAATAAGAGGAACTAAAAAACTTTTATTTTGATAACTAATTCTAATATAATTATATTTTTTTCCTTCTAAAACTTCTTTTACTTTACCTATTATTTTTTCTTCCTCCATCACTGTCATATCATATAAATCATAAAGTAAATATTCATGCTTATTTAAATTTAAATCATCTCTATTAATATAAACATCTAATCCTTTTAAAAATAAAACATCATTAATATTATCCCAATTATTAATTTTAATTAAAATATATTCTTGATGATAACGAAAACTAGTTAATAAATATTCTTGTTTATTTATATATAATTTAAAATTAGGTTTTAATACTAAATCTAGATATTCAAAATTACTTAATAACTTTAATTCTCCTTTGATACCATGAGTATTAATTATTTTTCCTAAATAAACTTTATTCATGATAATTAACCTCATACATTAATATCGAAGAAGCAACAGAAGCATTTAAAGATTCAACTTTCTTATTCATTTTAATGTAAACAAAATCATCACAAATATCTTTTATTTCTTTACTTATTCCTTGTCCTTCCGAACCAATAACTAAAGCTATTTTTTCTTTCTTTATTAATCTAATATCTTGCCCATTTTTAACATCAGTCCCAACAATATGATAACCTTTTTCTTTTAAACTAGGTAAATAGCATAATAAATTCTTTCTTAAAATATTTTGATAAAAAAGCATTCCTTCTGTTGCTCTAATAACTTTAGGATTATATAAATCAACACAGTTATCTCCAAGAATAATTGTCTTAAAATTAAAAGCTAAGCTCGAACGAATAATTGTCCCAAGATTACCTGGATCTTGCAAGCCATCTAATACTAATATATTTCCTTCTATTTCTTTAGGTAAAATAAATTTAACAACAGCAGCCTCATTACTAATACTTACTTGATTAGATATTTTCTTCATAATTTCTTCCGTGACTAAATAATCAGCATCTTCATCGATCGTACTAATCGTTTCCACGACTAAACCTAATTTTAAAGCTTCTTTTACTAAATGATCTCCTTCAATTAAAAAACATTGTTCTTGATCTCTAACCTTTTTATTATTTAAAGATACCCAATATTTAACTTTTTGATTTTGTAAACTAGTTATTCTCATTTTCAACCTCTTAATCTTTTTCGAGCTTCTTTATATTTAGGATAAGCTTGAGCTACTAAAGACCAAAATTCTTTACTATGATTACCTTCAAAAAAATGACATAATTCATGAATAATAACATAATCAAGTAAATCTTTATCTTTTTTAATAAGTTCTGTATTTAAAGTAATTTGTTTATTTTTAGTATTACAAACACCCCATCTAGTTTTCATATATCTAGTTTTCCAAGTAAAATCAGGTAAATAAGAAAAACATTTTCGGCATAAATTTATTTCTTCTTCATATATTTTTTTAATTTGTTCTTTTGTAAATATATCTAACATATCTAAAGATTTTGTATATACTTTATCATCAATAAATTTTACTTCATCTATATCATCTTTAATATAAACATAATACTTATGACCTAAATATTGATATTTATTAATATCTTCTCTTTTATCCTCTTGTTTATAATACATTTTTAAAATACTATTTTCATTTTCTTTAATTAACTTTAAAATACTATTATTACTTAAAAAAATAGGAGCTGTTACATAAAGTTTTAAATCTTCTTTAACCCGAAAATAAATATTTTTATTTTTCTTTCTAATTATTTCATATTCTATTTTTAAACCATTACTTGCTTCGTACATCATTTTTAAGTAAGTCTCTTATTTCTTCTAAAGTTTCTAATTCTTTAGATTTAACAGGTTCTTTTTTGGTTTCTTCGGCTTGTTTCTTTTCTCTTAAATGTGTTAATTTATTCACAATTTTTACAACCATGAATAAACAAAAAGCGACGATTAAAAAGTCAATAATACTTTGAATAAAGGCACCATACATAATTTTAGCATCTTTAAAAGTTATACTTAATGAAGAAAAATCTACTCCACCTAATATAAGACCTATAAGAGGAGTAAAGATATTATCAACTAAACTAGAGACAATTGAAGAAAATGAACCTCCGACAATAACCCCGACAGCCATATCTAACACATTACCCCTGGCAATAAACTTTTTAAATTCTTTTAACATATAACCACTTCCTTTAGCTATATTTTACTAAATAAATCGAAAAAAGTCTATTTTTATTAAAAAAATTAATATATAAAAAAAGCTTAGTTAAGCTTTTTTTAATCTAAAGTTATAAGTTCGTAGTCTTTAGTTCCAATGTTATGTTTTAAAGCAGCTTCAATAATATGTTCTCCGTGGCGATCACTTATTCTTTGTAATAATTTATCTTTACCAGGATCATCTGTCTTTTTAACTAAATCAAGACAAGCTTCATCAATGGCAATAGGATCAAGTGAAGCTAGAATACCTATGTCCTTCATACAAGGATCTTCGGCAACTGCACAGCAGTCACAGTCAACAGACATATTAGCCATGACATTAATATAAGCTATATTCCCATTAAAATGTTTAACAACAGAAGATGCTGCATCTGCCATAGATTCTAAAAATTGATCTTGATTAGCTTTAAACATATCTTCATAAGAACCATTTACGCCACAGCAATGAATATATCTTTTTCCTTTACTTGAAGCTATACCAATCGATAATTGTTTTAAAGCTCCTCCGTATCCTCCCATTGGATGTCCTTTAAAATGACTTAAAACAAGCATCGAATCATAATTTAAAAGATTTTTTCCTACATAATTTTTCTTTATAACTAAACCATCTGGAATATCTAAAGCAATATCTTCTTCACTATCCATGATATCAACCTTATAATATTTACTCCATTCATGTTTTTTCATTAATTCTAAATGTTTTTCCGTTGTATCTCTAGCTCCATCATAAGCCGTATTACATTCCACGACTGTTCCATTAACATGATTTATAATATCTTCCATAAATAAAGGTTTTAAATAATTTTGATTCCCATCTTCTCCTGAATGGACTTTAACCGCTACATTACCTTTTAAATTAATGCCTAAAGCATCATATGCCTTTACTAAATTTTCTTTCGTTATATTTTTGATAAAATATACTTTTGCTTTTTCCATTTAATTTATCCTCCTAAATATATTTTAACAAATCTTTAAATGAAAAGAAAGAGGCTTAACAATAAGCCTCATAATATTCATCATACATACCTGAATAATCACTATTTAAATAATCATTCCAACAGTCATTATCATCATATGGATCATCATAATCATCTTCAGCAAATATTCCTAAATTATCTAAAAATTTATAAATATTACTTTCTTCTAATTCATTTATTTTATTTTCTAATTTAGTTTCATCTTCAACGGTCATATCATAAGATGTTAAAGCTTTGCTTGTATCAATATCAGCAATATTATCGCCAATAGATAAGGTATAATTAAATATAGCCCCAAGATCATATGTATCATAAGTAAAACTTAATTCCATCTTACCACTTATTTTCTTATCATTTTCCTTCTTTGTTTCAGCTTTTATTGTTGCTTTAAGAACTTTTTCTTCAATATTAATAGTTACATCTAAATCAATATTGTCTTCATTAAATTTTCTAATAACAACATTAGCAAAATTTTCTTCTTTTCCATCTTCAGTCATTTTAACATCAATATTGGTAACATCATTTTTATCCGTTTTTGCTATTACTTCTAATTTTATTGCTTCATCACTATCTTTATTTTCTATAATACCATAAGCATCTTTATTATCTTTATAATAAGCTAATAAACCAACTTTATTTTTAAGTTCAATACCTGCAAAATTATTTACGATACCTTTAGTATATATATTAAATTCCCATTCTTTATTCCCTAAATCTACATCACTATTTTTAATATTATTTAATGTATCTTTAATATCATCTACTTTAACATCTAATAATTTACTTATTTTATTTAATAATTCTGTATTATTACCAATATTATCAGTTATATTTTGTAATAAATTACGTACATTTTCATTTGTTATACTATAAGATATTTTATTAACTTTAACTTCTTTATCATTAACTTTTATTGTTGTTTTTTCTTGTTTTAAATTATCTTTATTTAAAGAATTAAGTAAAGCATCTTTAAAACTAGCTACAATATAATCTATATCACTTAAAATAGTTTTATTATTATTTAAATAAGATTCTATTTCACTTAAATCAAAATTTTCGGTAAAATCATATTCACCTAAATCATAAGTATTAGTAAGTAAAGATGGACTTTCTAAATAATAATGATTATTTTTTAAATAAATATTACCATCTAATAAACTTTTATTATTTTCAAGTAGATTTGCTGATACTTCTCCTTTTTTATTGTGATAATCAAAGCCAACACTAAAATTAATTTTATCATCTTTAAGATCTCCAGCCGTTTTACCACTTAAAGCTAAGTCTCCATTAATTTTAAAAGAATCATTTAAAATATCAAAATCTATCTTTTCTTTTTCAATCTTTTTTAAATCAGAACTAAAATCATTATACGCCTCATTAATAACATCTTTTAAAACATCAGTAGGATTTGTTTTAAAGAAAAAATAATAAACACCAAAGGCAATTAAAGCTAATATAACTATGCCACCTGTGATACATATGCCCATTAAGCTTTTATTTTTCTTAGGAATAACTGGTATATTGCCATTATTACCTGAATCTGGAACAGGATTTGGATTAAAATTAGAATTTGCATTTAATGGCTCAGCTGGTTCATTTTGAATATGGATAAAAGCATTATTTTCGGCATTCATATTTGGCATAGCATTAACACTGGCACCTTCTGGCATCGCACTTGGCGCATCAAGCCCAGGACTACTTACGCCCATATTTGATGTACTTCCATTATTAAGAGAATTATTAGTATCCATATTACTTGACATATTATTTACCACATCATTTACATTTGACACATTATTCGGCATATCATTTACCATATTATTTGTCATATTATTTGCATTTACCATATTACTAGCCATTTGATTATTCATGTTTACATCTTGACTAGCCATAGAATTAACAGGCATTGAATTATTCATGCCATTATTACTGTTTTCCAAGTTTTCTACTGGATTTAAATTATCATTATTCATTTTTACCTCTTCTTTACTTTTCTAATATTTTCTAATATAATAATAGCATAAAAAAATTATTTTTATACTTTAAATATTTGTTAATTGTCAAATATTGTCAATAAAAATAATTTTAAATTAATTTCAAATAAATATCTTTTAAATATTCATCTGGAATATTTAAATCTTTTAATAAAGAAAAAGCTGTATCAATATCCATCTTTAAAAAACAATACTTATCTTCTAATATTTTCTTAATTAAATTTTGTTTCTTTAATTCTTCTTGATTATCTTTATATTGTTTAATTAATGCTGCATTTATTTGTCTTATTTTATCGATCATAACTAAGTTCTCCTTCTATCCCTGGTATTCTTGATGTACTACTTGGTATATAATTAAATAAACCTGTTTTAAATTTTTCTTTTAATTCATCTAAACTAGTAGGAATTAAATTACCATTAGGATTATAAATATAATATTTATTACTTTCCATATTATCAATACTAACAGGATTAATTGTAATAACACATAAAGCTATTCCTTCTTTATCCATACTTAAATTTTCTTTACTACATAATATAGTTACATCAATATTTTCACTATCTAAAAATATTAATTTTTTTAAAGTAAATAAATAAGCATAATTATCTATTCCCGATAAATTAGGTAAATTTAATTTTTTAATTAATATATCTAAACGATCCTTAACAGATAAATTACTTAAAGAAGCATAATTATTTTGATATTCATTAATATAATCAAAAGATGAATATTCCCCTTTAATTTGGCTATATACTTTCACGGCCATTGACCAAAACTGTTCTTTAGTTTTAAGACATAAACTTTGTAAATCTAAACCAGTTATATCTTTACCAAGTTTAATGTTGGTTAAATCCCCCCGAAACATAGATTTAACTGCATCAGCACTAACAATAAATTTATCATATCTAAAGGTTAAAAAAGAATGATTAGCATATTCTGGCGAACTCATTTCATAATTAACATGAAAATATCTTAAAAAGTAAGCCAATATCGCATTAAACTCATAACAAACAACTTTATTATTATCTTTCGTAATTTTCTTTAAATTATTAATATCTCCATGTTTTAAAGCCACTACGCCTTCTTCATTTAAGGCATAAAACTCTGGATCATAAGTTAATGTTAAACATAATTTTAAATAAATATAAATAATTTTTTCTAATAAATTATATTCTTCAGGAATATTATCTAAAATATAATTTTTTAATTCTTCATTAATTTGTGCATCACTATTAAAATCAATTGTTGTTAAAAATTTATTAAAATAATGAATATCATTATTCTTACTATTAATTATAGCTTTAATATTATTCATTATATTAATAGGAACATTCCATTTATAATATATTTTTTCTTGTGTATAAAATGTATAACATATATATAAAAATTGATCTTTAGGTATTCCTTTATAACTAGATTCATCTAATAAAAATTCTTGAAAAGAATATTCATCATATTCTAATACATTAAATATATCTTTTAAATCAACAAAAAAAGAATTATAATCTATTTTAGTCATATATATTTTATCTAACATATCTAATTTATAACTAGCATAATTAGCTTTATTTCTTATTTCTTGATATTTTTCTACTTCTTCTTTATTTAATAAATTTTCTTTTAAAGCTAGTTCTAAACTAGCAATAACATTTTCTTTTCTTAAAAGAAAATGTTTTTTTTCATCATCAATAAGAGCAATTTTTATTAAAAGAATTTTACCATTTAAAAATTCTTTTAAATTATCATAATATGAAGGATTATTTAATAATTCTTTTATTAAATTTAAACTTACTTTTTTCATTCCCAGATCAAGAAAAGGTTCACTTTGAAATAAAGCAAAATCTTTTTGATTAACTAATATAGCTTTTTTCTTCTTTTCTTCTTTTGCCATTATTCTTAATTCCTTTCTATTAAGAAAATTATAACATTATTTTAATTTAAATTTAAGTATTTTAATTTATAACATCCTTTAAAATGTATTTATAAAAACTTATCTTAAATTTAAAATACATACACATTCAACATGGCTAGTTCATACATTATGAATAGTTGTTTTATATATTTGGTCGTAACTGACTATCTCATAATATACAGAGTGCATAGGAACTATGATCATTATGAATACATCATTTTTCCACCTTCTAATCTTACTTTTATCTACCTTACAGTGTCATTAAACTGTAATTACAAATTCAGACATATATTCAAGAATATTATCAGTTACTTCTTCTATTGGCAATTCTAACCAATTATTTCTAATTGAATCAAAATTATTTTTAAAATCTGTTCTATTGAATATCTTTTGTAA
>CANRDD010000036.1 GCA_947629305.1 uncultured Bacilli bacterium
TTTCTATATCCCATTCTAATTTACTACCATTTTCACAACTAGAATATGTTTCATTAAAAGCATAACTATCCTTAGGCCATTCATTATCCATTGATTTAATATATTGTCCTTCATCATTTTGTAACATTATAGCTATTGAACTATTATTATCTATTTCTTTTTTTCCTTTTAATATTTCTTTATATTGATAATTATCAATAATAAATATACTTATAATTACTATTAATATTGAAATAACTAATATTATATTTTTATTTTCTCTCATAATCAATCCTTCTTTATTATATAAAAAATATAAAACAAATTATTTTAAAAGTCAATATTACTAAAACTAAAAAAAACACATTACTGTGTTTTTTTAGGTTTACATCATAAATAATATAAAAGATATAACAAAGAAAACAATTCCTAATATAAGTGTTAATCTTGTAATAACTAGTTCTAATCCTCTTTCTTTCATATTTTGAAATAAAGCATCATTTCCCCCTGTTATTATTTGACCAGCATCACTAGCTTTATTACTTTGTAATAATACTAAAGCTATAATTATTACTGATATAATTAATAAAATAGTTTCTAACATAATATTTCACATCCATCTCTTAATAAATCTAACATAATTTTTATTTAAATGCAACTTAATTATTTTTCTTCTTCATTCTTTTTTGTTTTCTTTTTATCTTTTTCTTCTATATTTTTTTCAATTAAATCTGGTTTTATTTTTCCAGTTTTAACAATTGATTCTATTTGTTCTTTTGTAATAGTTTCATATTCCATTAAAGCATCACTTAATTGCATTACTAACTTTTCATTTTCTTTAATAATCTTTTTAGCTTTTTCATAACATTCTTCAATAATAACTCTTATTTGTTCATCTATTTCTAAAGCTACTTGATCAGAAAAGTTCTTACTTTTTGTATAATCTCTACCTAAGAATACTCCTTCACTCTTTTCTTCATATTGAATAGGTCCAAGAGCACTCATACCATATTCAGTAACCATACTTCTAGCAATTCTTGTTGCTCTTTTTAAGTCATCACTAGCCCCAGTTGATATTTCTTTTAAGAACATTTCTTCACTTACTCTACCACCTAATAAACCAGTTATTTGGGCTAATAATTCATTCTTAGTTAAAACCGCAATTTTTTCTTCTTTAGGAAGCATCATAGTATAACCACCAGCCATACCTCTAGGTATAATAGTGATTTTATGAACTTCTTGGGCATCTTCTAATTTTAAACCAATAACAGCATGGCCTGATTCATGGATACTAACTAAACGTTTTTCTTTTTCTGTTATTTTTCTTGTAACCTTAGCAGGTCCCATTAAAACACGGTCAGTTGCTTCATCGATTTCATCCATAGTTATTTTATTTTTATTTCTTCTAACTGCAAGTAAAGCTGCTTCATTAAGTAAGTTTTCCAAATCAGCTCCAGAGAAGCCTGGCGTTCTTTGGCTTAAATTCTTAAGGTTAACATCATCACCTAAAATCTTATTTTTCGCATGAACTTTTAATATAGCTTCTCTGCCATTTGAATCTGGTAAGCTAACAGTTACTTGCCTATCAAAACGACCTGGACGAAGTAAGGCTGGATCTAGAACATCAGGTCTATTAGTTGCCGCGATAATAATGATTCCTTCATTTTCCCCAAAACCATCCATTTCAGTTAATAATTGGTTTAATGTTTGTTCTCTTTCATCATGGCCACCACCTAAACCAGTTCCTCTTTGTCTACCAACTGCATCAATTTCATCAATAAAAATTAAACATGGAGCACTTCTTTTAGCTTCTTTAAACATATCCCTAACTCTACTTGCACCAACACCAACAAATAATTCCACAAAGTCAGAACCACTTATAAAGAAGAATGGAACATTAGCTTCACCCGCGATAGCTTTAGCTAGTAAAGTTTTCCCTGTTCCAGGAGGCCCAACTAGTAATACTCCTTTAGGTATTCTTGCTCCTAATTTTTCAAATTTCTTAGGATTTTTTAAGAAGTCAATTAATTCTGATACTTCTTCTTTTTCTTCTTCTAATCCCGCTACATCTTTAAAACTTTTCTTATCTTTATCACTACTTAATCTAGCTTTACTTCTTCCAAAATCCATTGAATTTTTATTAGAACTAGCTATTTTTGAAAATAAGAAATACATTATTATAACCATTATTACTATAGGTAAAACATTAATTATAATATCCCAAATTATATTTCCTCCAGGATCAGCTTCTGTTTCATATTCCTTAATTTCATTATCTTTAACCATATCTAATATATTATCTAATTCCGCACTAACAACTTTTGTAGTAAATTTTTCAGTCTTTTTATAACCATCTAATTTACCTTCAATATAATATACCCCTTCATCACTTTTAGGCATAACAGTTATTTCTGTAACATTATTTTCTTTTAATTCTGTTATTAAATCCCCAGTTGATAATTCATTAACTTTACTCCCTTGCATATTTAATGTTAAAAATACCGCTACTACAACTAAAAATAATACAGCATATGGTAAAATATTTCTAAAATTATCATTTTGTCTTTTAACATTCATTTTCTTTCACCTCACATTTCAATATTATATCATATTTTTCTTTTTTGTCTTTAGCAAATTGTGATTTTTTTAATCTAGGTATCCATAATATATTATTTTTACTATCTGTTATTACTAAAATATTATCTCTTTCTTTTAAAGGTACCTTTTCATCTATTAATATATCATTTATTTTTTTATGTCCATTTAAATTCTTAATAGTCATTTTATCTCCATCTTTTTTACTTCTTATTATTAATGGTAAACTAATATCCTCTTTATTTAATAATAATATATTATTTGAATTATCTATATTTTCATTATTATCTAAAAATCTTATTTTATAATTATTAATATCTATATCTTTATCTAAGATATAATTAAATTCTTTTCTTTCTTTTTCTTTTATAATTCTTAATTTATTATATTCTTTTAAAGCTATATATTTATTATTTAAATTTATTACTTTATTACCATCTTTATCCATAATATTCATTATTTCTTCTATTTGTTTATTACTTATATCTAAATAATCACTATTCTGAATTTCTCTAATTAATAATTCTATACATTTTCTTTTAATAAATTTACTTTCTTCTTTTATTTTATTTAAATCTATATAATCTTCTATCAAAAGATCTTTATTTAAAATATAATTATTAAGAAAACGATCATATTCTTCTAATTCTTTACTAAATTGATAATATTTTAAATGAATATTACTATTTTCTTCTTTTAAAAAAGGTAATATATTTTTTCGATATCTATTTCTAGTATATTTTATATCTTCATTAGATTTATCTATTACATATGGTATATTATTATTTTTATTATATTCTAATATATTTTCTTTATTAACTCTTAATAAAGGTCTTAAAATAGTATAATTTACTTTAACTTGTTTTTCTTTTATACCTATATATCCTTTTAAATTACTACCTCTTGTTAAACGCATTAAAATAGTTTCAATTAAATCATCCCCATGATGAGCTGTTAGTAAATAATAGCCATGATATTTCTTCATTACTTCATCTAAAAATTGATATCTTTTTTCTCTAGCTTCATTTTCATTAAATTCTTTTTCTTTATATTCATCTAAATGTTTACTAACAAATTCTAAATTTAATTTTTCACAATATTCCTTTAAAAATATTTCTTCTTTATCACTTTCTTCTCTTACTTTATGATTAACATGGGCAATAATTATTCTTAAATTTTTATCTATTTTAATTTTATTTAAAAGATCTAATAAACACATTGAATCAGGACCCGCACTACAAGCTAAAATAATAGTTTTATTATCCCTTATTTCTTGTTTTAAATAATTTAAAACTTTATCCATTTTGTTCTCCTTTAATATTTTGTAAATTATATAATAACATTTCTTTTATATCCCCATCTAAAACTTTCTCTGGTTCATTATTTTCATAATTACTCCGATGATCTTTAACTAATTTATATGGTTCTAATATATAACTTCTTATTTGACTACCAAAATTAATAGCAATATCGGTATTTTTTAAACCATTAATTTTCTTTTCATTTTCTTCTAAAGCTTTTAAATATAATTTATTTTTTAACATAGCTAAAGCTTGTTCTTTATTTAATAATTGACTTCTTTCCATTTGGGAAGATACAACTGTTTTAGTTGGCAAGTGGGTTATTCGAACAGCCGAGTTACTTGTATTAACAGATTGTCCTCCGGCGCCACTGGAATGATAAACATCAATTTTTAAATCTTCTTCTTTTATTTCAATATTAATATTATTACTAAATAAAGGAGTAATACTTACCGCGGCAAAAGAAGTATGTCTTCTTCTGCCGGCATCAAAAGGACTAATGCGCACTAACCGGTGGACACCAGATTCATTTTTGAGTAAGCCATAAGCTTTATCTCCTTTAATCTTTAATGTTACACTTTTAACACCAGCTTCTTCGGCTTTTTGCACATCTACTTCTTCATAAGTATAATTATTTTTTTCACAAAACCTTTGATACATATTAAGAAGCATTTGTGCCCAGTCACAAGCCTCAGTTCCTCCCGCTCCTGGATGAATTTCTAAATAACAATTTAAGTGATTATATTCTCCTTTAAATAAAGATTCTTCTTCCAACAATAAAATATCTTTTCTTACCTCTTCTAATTCTTCTAAAGCTAAACTTATATATTCATCATCATTAATTAATTCTTTTATTTCTTTTAATCTCTTAAAACTATTTTGAAAACTATTTATTTCTTTTTTTAAATTAGCTAATTCTTTCGATATTTCCAAAGAATCCGGATTTTGCCAAAAGTCTGGATTCTTTGTTACTTTCTCTAAATCTTCTATTTTCTTTTCTTTATCTTCTAAGTCAAAGATGCTCCTTAATATTATTTAATTTATTTTCATTATTTGCAATTAATTCTTTTAAATCTTTATTCATTATTATCCTTTCTAATACTTACTACTTCTCTTATATCTTTATTATAGTATTTTATTATATATTTATCATTATTTTTAATAAATGGTAAAATATTTTGATTTATATTTAATGAAGCTGAATAAACATAACCATTATTATCTTTAAAATAATATATTGTATTACCATTTAAAACACCAGTAGTTAAGTTATTAATAATAACCTCTTCTTCTTTTAAATTTTCTTCATCAACTGAATCACCTAAATACTTTTGAGCAGCCACATCAATACCTAAAGATGCTTCACTAACAACAACTTTTTGATAATCACTAACATCAACAAAAGCATACATTTTAACTAAACCAGCATCATCTTTTAAACTAAGTAAATAAGTTGGTTTATTATTTAAATTAATTAATAAAGGAAATGATGCCGTATAACCTTTTTCTTGCACTAAACCTTCCGCGGAAGCCATGGCACTATATTCTTCAGCTCCAGGTGCATTATAAAATTTAGTTTCTTTGGTGCGCATATTAACAAGAACAAAACCAAGGTTAGATTCATCAGTCGAAACAGATGTTATTCCTGTATATAAATAAACATCATCATTTAATACTAAGTAATTATAACCTTCCGTGGTATTAACCACATTCTTTTGCCCAAATATGGAATTAAGAAAACCTCCTTTATATTCACCCCAGTCATTAAGCTCTTCAATAATTAAACTAGCAGAATAAACATGATCAACCCAACTAGGAACATCTTTGATATCATATTTTTGACTCTTCCCACTTATCGCATCTAAAATAACAACGCCAGATATTTCTTTTCTTAAACCAACGCCAGCATAATGAATAATTGGGGATATCCAATAAGGATGACCTTCATTATCAATTTCAAATGAAGGATCATCAAATATTAAGGTTGGATAACTAAACCTTAATTTCCGGTTTAAATCTTCATTAAAATAAGCACTAGGGACATACTTAATTCCTTCATTTAATTTAATTAAATTAGCTTCGCCATTAACTGAATTAACAGTTATATAACCTTTAATACCTTCTTTATGATTAGCTATATATTTAATTAAACCAGCATATTCAATTGGTGTAACTCTAATAATTGTATCATTATAATTAATTTGCGTATATAAATCACTAACATAATATTGACTAACCCAGTCAGTTGCTTGACCCATTTTTCTATCGCCAAGTTTACTACTACTTTCTTTATCTAACAAAGGAATCTTCGAAAAATCAACTTTAGCTACATCCTCAGTAAATTCATGGGTTTCATCAACTGTTATTCTTTGTCCATATTTACTCGCATTAAAGATAGGAGATAAACAAAGATTAATAAGAATAATAAAAGCAAAGATACCTCCTATTAAACTACTTAAGATAATATATTCTTTCGCAATATTAATTCTTTTTCCTTTAATAATTATTTCCATAGCTTTAAAAGTAGATAATGATAAATAAATTATTAAAATTATAATTAGATAAAACCAGAAAGAAAAACTACTAGGATTTAAAGGTGGTAATAAAAAATAATATAAAAATAATGCTATAATTAATGTTATACCTATATTAATTAATTTTCTCTTCATAAATAACCTCATTTCTGCCTATATAATACCACATGAAGGAAAGGATAGCAAATTTTGAGCAAGTTTTGAGCAAGTCTTGAGCAAGTCTTATTGATTATTAAGGCATTTTAGAGTATAATATAAATAGAAGAAAAAAGGTGATTCTATGGAAAAATATAATCCTCCGTTTACCATAACTCCTGTTATGTTAAAACGAGTTTCTGATATTTCAGAAAAATTAACCAAACTTGATCAAGCTCATTTAAATAAAAAACCTTATTTAAGAAAACAAACCAAAATTAATTCTATTCACTCTTCTCTAGCTATTGAAAATAATAAATTATCAAAAAAACAAGTTCAAGATGTTATTGATGGAAAACTAGTCATTGGTTCCAAGAAAGATATCCAAGAAGTTAAAAATGCTTATAATGCTTATGAGATGATCAAGGAAGTTAACCCTTATAGTATTAAAGATTTAAAAAAAATGCATGGAGTTATGACTTATTTAATTGTTCAAGATGCTGGAGAATTCCGTAAAGGAAACGAAGGCGTTTTGGGCGGAGACAATTGTATATTTATTTGTCCTCCTCCTGAAAATGTTTCTTTCCTTATGAGTGGTTTATTTACTTGGCTAAAAGAAAATAAAAATAAAATTCATCCTTTAATTTTATCTAGTGTTTTTCATTATGAGTTTGTTTTTATTCATCCCTTTAGTGATGGCAATGGTCGCATGGTAAGACTATGGCAAAATATTCTTCTTTATAATTGGAAAGAAATATTTGCTTATCTTCCTATTGAATCCCAAATATATAAATACCAAACTGGTTATTATAAAGCTATAGCAAGCTGCAATACCAAAGGTGATTCAACCGAGTTTATTGAATACATGTTAAAAATAATTGATGAAACATTAGATGAAGCTTTATTATTACCAAGTACTCCTCTTAACCAAGAAGCAATTAATTTAAATAAATTACTTGCTTCTTTAGAAAGAAATATTCCTTTAACCGCTAAGGAAATAATGATAAAACTAAATATTAAATCTAAAAATACATTAAGAAAACAATATTTAAATCCTGCCATTAAACAAGGTTTAATTGCTTTAACTATTCCTGATAAACCAAATAGTAGTAAACAAATGTATTATAAAATATAACTATTATTTAACTAATACTCTTCTATCAATAGCTTCTAAATTATCATTATCTAAAGGTGTAACACTAACTTCCATATCTTTAGCATTAGCATGAATAATATAATTAATATTATTTATTTTACCTAAATATAGCATTACATGCCCTATTCGATAAAGTATACTTAAATATTCATCATCTATAATATCTAATTTATTCTTTTTAGACATACCTTCAAGTGATGTTACTTCACCAATAGAATTTCTTTGATCAGATGTATTTCTTGGAAAAACAAAGCCAAAAGTTTTAAATATATTAGCAATATAACTAGAACAGTCTATTCCCTCATTATATCCTCCCCAACTATAAGGGGTATTTTCATATTTAAAAGCTTCAATAATTATATTTCTTTTTGTATATGGTAAATATCCTATATGAGCTTTACTTTTTTCTATTACTATATTCTTTTTTATAACATAATTATTATTATTTTTAATAGGAATACTAGCTATATAACCATCTTCATTTACTCCTATATATGGTAATTTAACTCCCATATCTAAAGAATTATTTTCCATCTTTATTTTACTATCTGTTATAACTAAAAATGAATCATTATTTATAAAATAATCTAATTCTTCTTCATTTATATATGCTATATCATTACTTAAAACCCAACCAGCATATGTAGGTGTTATAACAAAACTATAAACTTTATCTAAACTTTCTTGTAATATAACTATTGGTGTATTAACATAAACTTCTGTTTCTTGTAATCTATCAAAATCTTTAATATTCTTATTACTATAAAAATTAATACTAGTTGGTAAACTTCTTAAATTAGTTCTTCTTATAACTAATCCTTTTTTTATATTATTATCTATATTATTTAAATTTCTATTATTCAATATATCTATAATATTATCTTTAGTATATATAATATTACCATTATATTTAGGTAAACTAGGTATATTATAATTATTTATTATATTATATATATCCTCTTTACTTATATTTATATAATTATCTAAATTATAAAAAGAATTATTTCTTTCTTTTATTCTCTTATTATATTCTTCTATTTCTTTATTATTTAATAATATATCATTATTATTAATTAAATTAACATATTTTATAGCATTATCTGGTATTATTTCTATATATGTATCATCATATTTTTTATCTACATTGTTCATAACTTCATAGTTATCAACATAATTATTATAAACCATAAACCCTCCCATTAATATTATAGTTATGATAATAATAAATATTTCTTTCATAAATATTATTATATCCAATTTTATAACTAATTATTATTTTTGTAAATAATTATTAAATATGGAGCTTCTTTTTTATTAGTATTTCTTTTTATTAAATAATTAATATTATTATTTTTTAAATATTTATTAATTAATATACTTTCTTTTAAACCTTCTTCATGACCAGGATATACCGTAACTAAAATTAAACCATCATTACTTAAAAGATTTAAAGCTTTACTTATAGCTTTAATAGTTGAACTACTCTTAGTAGTTATATTTTTATTATTTCCAGGTAAATAACCTAGATTAAAAACAACTAATTTAATTTTTTGATCATAATCTAATTTATCAATATATTCATGACTCATTAAATATAAATAAACATTAGAAAAATTACTAACTCTTTCTTTTGTTTTTAAAAGAGCAGCTTCTTGAATATCAAAACCAAAGACTTTTCCCTTTGGGACAAGTCTTGCTAAAGTTTCTGTATCATAACCATTACCAATCGTGGCATCAATAACATAATCAGTTGGTTTAAGATTTAAAAGCATTTGTCTTTTAACTTCATTTAAAACACTTCTGTTAAAACCTTGATAAGTATATCTTTCTTTTAAAATATTATTTATTTTCTTTTTATATTTAGTATAAATAACAACATTCTCTTTTAAACTTTCTATTAAATCACATATTTTATTTAAATCATCATTAACTATTATTAAACTTTTAATTTTTTGTTCATTTATTTTATTTAAAACTTGCTCATTTATTTCATTAATAGTTAAAGTATCTAAAGGTAAATTATTTTTAGAACAATAATTAAATAACATTATTCAGGTATTAAAAGAGAATCAGTATTTTCCATTTCTTTTGGTTTAGCTATATCCATATAATCTAAAATAGTTGGAGCCACATTAACAAGTGTTCCTTTGTTTTTAAGTTTTACTCTTTTATCTCGGATGATAAAAGGAACGAGCGCGGTTGAATGGGTTGTGCATGGTGTTCCATCAGGGTTAAGCATTGTATCACAATTACCATGATCAGCTAGTAAAATTATTTTATAAAAGTTTTCTTCAGCTTTTTCAATTAAATCATGTAAACATTGATCAACTGTTTCACAAGCCTTAACCGCGGCCGCGAAGTTGCCTGTATGGCCAACCATATCCGGATTAGCATAATTAACTAAGATAAAATCATAGTCTTGTTCCATACAATTAATAACTTTTTTGGTTACTTCTAAAGCACTCATCTCGGGCATTAAATCATAAGTGGCTACTTTAGGGGAAGGAATGTGAAACTTATCACATTTATCAATTTTACCTCCAAATTCTCCATCAAAAAAGTATGTAACATGATTATATTTTTCGCTTTCCGCGACTCTGGCTTGAGTTAAACCTAATTCACTTAAATAAATACCTAATGGTTGTTTAGCTTTATCATGTTCTAAAAAATTATTTGTTTTCATCTTTGGATCAACTTCTAAAAAAGCAAAGACATCTAAAGTGCTCATGTCTAAAACAGGAAACTCATTAAAGTTTTTATAATTAACAAAGGTATTTAAAATTTGTTTAGCTCTATCTGTTCTATAGTTCATCCAAAGAAGAACATCCCCATTTTTAATAAGACGATTTGAAAAAATATGGGGTTTAATAAATTCATCCGTTATACCATTTTCATAACTTTTTTGTAAAGCAAGTTCTACATTTAAAGCCATTTTCCCTTGCCCCTTTGTGACTAAATCATAATATTCTTTGGTTCTATCCCAATTTTGATCTCGATCCATAGCATAAAATCTACCCGCGATTGTAGCTATTACCCCGACATTATTTTTCTTAATTTCTTTTTCAATTTGTTTTATATAAGTATAAGCACTTGTAACTGGTGTATCTCTTCCATCCGTGATAAGATGAAAAACAATATCTTTAAAACCTTTACTAACAAGAAAATTATACATCTTTAAAAAATCATCTATACCTGCATGAACATTACCATCACTACATAAACCCATCATATGTATTGTTTTATCTTGATAAGTTAATAACTTTTCTACCATGGGATTATGCATATCTATATTAGCTAAAAATTCATCTACTAATATTTCTGGTTGTTTTAATAATCTACCTGCTCCAATGGTAATATGCCCAACTTCACTATTTCCAGGTTGATTTGGATGTAAACCAACAGCTTCTTCACTTGCTTCTAATAATGCATGAGGATATTCTTCCCACATTGTATTAAAATTATCCATACGGGCTTCTTTAGGAGCATTTCCTTCTTTCTTTTCTTTCATTCCAAATCCATCAAATATAACAGTTAAGATTTTTTTCATATCTAATCATCCTTTACTTTTTCCATAATAACATAATCAAAAAAGAATTACAAGTTATGTAATTCTTCCTCTTTATGCTATATATTCTTTTTTATTTAAACGTAATCTATCTGCAATAGTTGTTAAAAATTCACTATTTGTTGGTTTAGATTTTTCAAAATCAATACTATTACCAAATAATTTTTCCATTAATTTTAAATCTCCTCTTATACAACTAATTTCAATTGCATGTCTAATTGCTCTTTCAACTCTTGTTGTTGTCGTATTATATCTAATAGCTATCTGAGGATATATTTCTTTAGTAACAAGTGTTACGATTCTATTACTTTCATATATTAACATAATTCCTTCTCTTATATATTGATATCCTAATATATGAGATGGTATTCCTAATTGATGAAGCATTGTTGATACTTCTGTTTCTGTATCATCATAATTAGATTCCATCAATATCTTTTCTTTATTATCTACTTCAATAATTCTATTCTTTAAGGATACTAAATCAAATGGCTTTAACATAAATAGATCTACTCCTAAAGAACGAGCTTTTTTAACTGTATAATCATCTTTATAACTAGATATAACAATTATTTTTTTACTAAGACCTCTTTCTTTTAAATTTTCTAATATCGATATACCATCAACTTCTGGAAGTAATAAATCCATGATGATAATATCATAGTTGCTAGCATATTTAATTAAATAATCCTGTCCTTCTTTACCACTGGTAAAGCATTCTACAACTCTAATTTCTGCATTACTACTAAAGTACTCCTTTACACTACCTGTTACTACTTCATTGTCATCTAAAACAACAACCCTAATAGTTTTACTCATGTAATTTCTTCCTTTCTTTCCTTTAATGCACGTAAGCTAATTATAACGCACTATTTTACAAAAATCTACTAAAAAGATTGTCGAATAATGTCAATGCAAGTCTATTTATGTCAAATCATAGTCCATTTGGATGTAAAGTCAAGAACATAAGATAAAATTCGATAAATATCTCATTTTATCCTTGGAAAGCCTCACGGCTTTCCTTTTCTGCTTCACAGAG
>CANRDD010000037.1 GCA_947629305.1 uncultured Bacilli bacterium
AATGCCTGTAGACGTAAGTGAGAATAACAATATGTCTTTTGAATAATTTCATCAGTAAAATTGTTCATAAGAGATAAATATTATTTATTAAATTCTTTTGCTAATAAACCATTTTTTAATAAATTATTATATACTTGTTCATTAATAATTAAATCAAATTCCCCAATATATTCATAAACTTTAGGATTAAAACCTAATTTAAATTGATTTAAACCATAATAAGGACTATTCTTGCTCATATCAGCTGTAATACCATTTAAATCAGCATAATTATAATTATTTTTATAATAATCTAAGATAGCATAATATAAGAAATAATTAGGAACAAATCTTTTATAATCTTTATCATAACCACTTATTTCAATAGTTATTCTATTTTGATATTTAATAACTAAAGCTCCTGCGATATAAACATCTTTATTTTCATTAATATATTTACTAGCTTCAGCTATATCATTTTTATAAGCTAATAATACTTTATCAGAACTCATTTTTTTATTTATTAAATCATTTTGATTACTATAAGTTAATTCTTCACTTAAATAATTATTCTTTTTTAATTCTTCATTATAAGAATTTTGAGAATTAATTAAAAATGTTTTATAATCTATTTTAACTAAAAATAAATCTATATTATCATTTTTACTAAATATATTATATAAATCATTATAATAATAATCATTAACTATTCTTTTATTTTTAATAAAATTAAAAATAATATCTAATTTAGTATAATCACTTTTTTCTAATACTAATCCTTTTCTTAAAGCTTTTCTTACTTTATTACGACAATTCTTTTCTAAACTATATATATTAAAATTATTTAAAGGTATAATTGTATTTATTCTTGGTAATAATGATTCAAAATACATATTATTTTTTAACTTTTTATAACGGGTATTAATTAAGTTATTAACAATACTATAATTAACATTATAATCCATATTTAATGTTTTTTTATTTAATGATCCTATAGCTATTTCTGGATTTATTTTAATAAATGCATATCCTTTTTGTTTATAATATTCTTTTACTTCATTAGTAAAATTTCTTAAAAGATAAGTATTACTATAATCTAATATAAATCCCCTTGGAGCATAGCCATAGTAAGTATTGCCAATTTTTTTGGTTAATATTAAAGAAGCACCTAAAATAGTATTATTTTCTATATAAGCTATAAATTCATAATCATAACCATCCTCAGCTTTAAGTAAAGCATATTCTAAAGTTTGATGAAAATTACCTAAAGGATTATTATAGGCATAGTTCTTAAATTCTTCATTACTTATTTCTTTGATCATTATTTCACCTCTTAATTTAAGAAAATATTGTATCATAATTTTTTTAATAAATCTATAATTTTAAAAAAGTATAAAAAATGTAATTGAATAGATATAAAAATATGTTAAAATTAAAATGAGAGGTGATTGATATGTGGCTATACATAATTATAGCAATAGTTGTTATTATTTTAATTGCATTATTTGTTACATATAACAGTTTTGTAAAATTAAATAATAAAGTCAAAGAAGCATTTGCAACAATGGATGTTTATTTGAAAAAAAGATGGGATTTAATTCCTAACATTGTTGAAACAGTGAAAGGATATGCAAAGCATGAAGAAAATACTTTAAAAGAAGTTATAAACTTAAGAAATAGTGTTTATGAAAATATGTCAGATGATGATAAAATTAAAACAAATGAAGAGTTAACAAAAGGTATTAATAAAATTATGGCTTTAGCTGAATCTTATCCTGATTTAAAAGCAAGTGAAAATTTTAAAGATTTAAGTAATCAACTTAGTAAAGTTGAAGATGATATAGCAAATTCTAGAAAATATTATAATGGTACAGTAAGAATATATAATAATAAAGTAGAAATGTTTCCAAGTAATATAGTAGCTAAAATATTTGGATATAAGTCTAAAAATATGTTTGAAGCAAGTGAAACGGAAAGAGAAAATGTAAAAGTTACATTATAGTTTGAGGTAAATAATGAAAAGAATTATTAAGGGGTTAACCTTATTTATATTAGTTGTATTATCTCTTACTATAATACATCCAACAAATGCAAATGCTTTATTGCAACAAATATCTTTTATAAATATTAATGATTCTAATAAAAGTTTAACTGTTGGTAATTTATCATTTTCTAATATTACATTTAAAGATTATTCTTCTAATTCTACATTAAGTTTTGGTTTAACAGGAACAGTTGTTAATAGTTCAAATCAAACTATTGATTATACATCAACTGCATATTATTACGATGCAAATTACAACTTAATTGCCCAAGGTTATAATTCTGGTACAGCTCTAAATGGAACAAATGATTTTAATCAAATGTCTAATATTAGTATTTTAAGCGGTCATGATGTAAGTGAGATATATTATTATTCTATTGTAGTTAATGTTATAGATGGTTTAGGATATGAAGAAAATATATCTATTACGCCAAGTAAAAATAATCAATATAAGGGTTATGAATATGTAATAGATAAATATGATATTAATATTATAGTTAATGAAAATAATACATTAGATATTACCGAAACTATTACAGCTTATTTTAATGTAGCAAAACATGGAATATATAGAACTATCCCTTTAAAAAATAATGTTGTAAGATTAGATGGAACGGCATCCAAAAATAGAACACAAATAACCAATTTAACTGTTGATAATGAATATAAGACATCAAGAGAAAATGGTAATTATAAAATTCAAATAGGATCAGCAAGTAAGACTATAACTGGAGAACAAACTTATGTTATAAAATACAATTATAATTTAGGAAAAGATCATATTAAAAATTATGATGAGTTATATTACAATATTATAGGAGATGAATGGGATACCGTAATTGGAAATATTACTTTTACAATAACAATGCCCAAAGATTTTGATTCTAGTAAACTTGGTTTTTCATCAGGTAAAAAAGGATCTACTAATAATAGTAATATTAGATATAATGTTAAGGAAAATAAAATAACAGGAAGTTATGAAGGCATTCTTGGTGTTAATGAAGCACTAACGGTCAGATGTGAACTTGAAGAAGGTTATTTTGTTAATGCAGGAATACCTATTAATAAAAGTGTTTATCTTCCTCTTTCTATTTTTATTATATTTTTAGGAATATCTATCTTTTTATGGTATAAATTTGGTCGTGATGATCAAGTTATAGAAACAGTAGAATTTTATCCTCCAGAAGGATTTAATAGTCTAGATGTAGGTTTTTTATATAAAGGTACAGCAGATAATAAAGATGTTACTTCACTTCTTATTTATTTAGCTAATAAAGGATATATAAAAATATCAGAAAATAAAGAAAAAGCAGACTTTAAAATAATAAAATTAAAGGAATATGATGGTAATAATATAAATGAACAATTATTTTTAGAAGGATTATTTACAAAAAAACAAAAAAAATCAATATTTTCATTAGATGTTGATAATACTGAGGAAAAAATAAATGAAGTAACCTTATTAGATTTAACTGATAACTTTTATACCACAAAGAATAAAATATTATCTAATGTAAATAGTAAAGAAAATAAAGAAAAAATATTTGAAAAAAAAGCATCTAATAAATCAATATTTATTGTTTTACTGCTAATTATTACTTATTGTATAATGACTATACCTCCTGTTATTATTTATGGAGATAAAAATACATTACTTTTTGCTTTATTATTTTCAGGCGTAGGTTTTTCCTTAACGTTTACCTTATTATTTGGAAATCAAACTGAAGGTAATGATACATCGATATTAACAAGGATATGTGGTATAATATGTGGGTTGGTATTTGCTGGAATACCTTGGATTGTTCTTGTTCTTCCTACATTATTACCGGAGCCAATGTATCTAATTATATATATAGTTGGATTAGTTTGTGCTTTTGGAATGGCAATATGTTTAAAATATTTACCAAAGAGAACAAAGTATGGTAATGAAATGTTAGGAAAATTAAAAGGTTTTAAAAATTATTTAGAAACAGCTGAAAAAGAAAAATTAGAAGCAATGGTTATGCAAGATCCAACATATTTTTACAATATTTTACCTTACACTTATGTTTTAGGTGTATCGGATATTTGGATAAAAAAATTTGAAACAATATCATTACAAGAGCCTGATTGGTATGATAGTCCAAATGGTTTTGATATGATTACATTTGGAACATTTATGGATACATCTATGGATTTAGTTCAAAGTGCTATGACATCTAGTCCATCTAGTGATTCAGGCGGATCAGGTGGAGGTTCTTCTGGAGGTGGCTCTGGAGGAGGGGGAGGAGGTTCTTGGTAAACAAAAATTTTTTCCACCCATTGACTAAAACATTATATTTATAATAAAATATTAAAAGAAGGAAGTGTTATTAAATGGCAAAAGCCAAATTTAAAAATAGTATTGCAAGTAGATTTAATCGAATGCTAATTTATTCTTTTGTAACAGCCGGAATTACAGCATTAATTGGGTTAATTCTTTTAATTATTCCCTCAGATACGACCAATAAAGTTGTTGGTATTTTAGCAGGATGTTCATTTTTAGTTACAGGAGCTAGTGCTATATATAAGTATTTACATCGAGATGGAGCAAAACTATATTCATTTAATTTAATATTTGGTATCTTATATGCTTTATTAGGATTTGTAATTATTGTTTATCCTTTCTCTGTTGTTAGTTTTGTGACAATAAGTTTAGGTATTTATTTAATTATCTGTGGAGGAATGAAAGTTAATTATGCTTTTTGGTTAAAAAAAGGAAGTGAAGCTTCTTGGTTAATCACTTTAGTAACGGGAATTATGTTAATTATCTTTGCTATCTTAGTTATGTTTAATCCATTTGTAAAATTAGCGTTACCTAAATTAGCTGGAGCATTCTTACTTATTACAGCCGCATTAGATATAACCGACATAGTGTTATTTAAAAATAGAGCAGAAGAAATAATGAATATTTTTTGGTAATTAGTCTTTTAAACAACCGATTGGAACTACTAAAATGCCATCTTCTCTTTTATAGGCAAATTCCCCACCTGTTATAATCATTAAAACATCAGGTACTCTCATTTTTTGCTTGGGGTTTGCCTCATTTTTTTTGATTATTAAATCTTTTATATTTAATAAATGTTTAGCTCCTTCTTCAATATATTTATCTCCTAATTTAAATTCAATTAAAGCATATCTACTATCGCCAAGACTTAAAATGCAGTCTGCTTCTAAATCATAACGATCCCGATAATAAGAAATATGAGCATCTAAACTATTACTATAAACTTTTATATCTCTAAAACATAAATTTTCAAAAATAAAACCAAAGGTATTTAAGTCATTTAAAAGATTTTCAGGTGTTACACCTAAAGCCGCAACAGCAATAGATGGATCAACGAATTCTTTTTTATTAAGTTTTCTTATTGCTGTTGCACTTCTTATAGAAGGACACCAAGCTTCAACTTCATCAATAACATAAATTTTTTTGAAGGCATTAAGATAAGCATAGAAATTAGTTTCACTCATTTCCCCATCATTTGCTTTAATATCATCTAATATTGTCGTATAAGTTGTTAAAGTGGATATATTTCGGGCATAAGATTTTAAAAATAGTTTAGCTCGATTAGGATTTTTAACAATATGTGATATTTCACTTTAGTACTTTGTGGCATTTCACTTTACTACTTTGCGGTTGCTTATTTAAGAAAAATTAGATATACTATTAGGAGAATGGATGTGGTTAAAAATGAATATAAAAAAAGTATGGGCTAGAGAAATATTAGATAGCCGTGGTAATCCAACAGTTGAAGTGGAAATGGTGTTAGATAATGGAATAACAAGTGTTGCCAGTGTTCCAAGTGGTGCATCAACTGGAAGTAGGGAAGCCATTGAATTAAGAGATAATGATAAAAATCGTTATCAAGGTAAAGGTGTTTTAAAAGCAGTTCAAAATGTTAATGAAATAATTGCTCCTAAAATAATAGGGATGCCTTTAGATCAAGAAAAAATTGATAATTTAATGCTAGAACTTGATGGTACTAATAATAAAAGTAAGCTTGGCGCTAATGCCATCTTAGCAGTTTCTCTTGCAACTCTTAAATGTTTAGCTAAAGCAAGTAATCTTGAACTTTATGCTTATGTTAAAAATGGGGAATTAAGTGAACCTATTCCCATGATTAATATTGTAAATGGAGGAATGCATGCGGAAAATAATTTAGATATTCAAGAGTTTATGATCGTGCCTTTTGGCGTAAATATTCATGAAAGAGTTAGATGTGCATCAGAAGTATTTCATACTTTAAAAAAACTTCTTACTTCATCTAGTTATAGTGTTGGTGTTGGTGATGAAGGTGGTTTTGCTCCTAATCTAGGATCTAATAAAGAAGCATTAGATTTTATTGTTAAAGCAATCAAAGAAGCTGGTTATACTCCAGGTGAAGATGTCTTTATTGCTTTAGACTGCGCGGCAAGTAGTTTCTATAATAAAGAAAATAATACTTACAAAATAGATCAAAAAGAATTAAGCGTAGAAGAATTAACAAATTATTATTTAGAATTAATTAAGGAATATCCAATTATGAGTATTGAAGATCCTTTTAATGAAGATGATTTTGCATCTTTAGCTAATTTAACTAAACTTACAAATAATAAAATAATGCTTGTTGGTGATGATTATTTTGTAACAAATGAAATATATTTACAAAAAGGTATTGATATGCAAGCTGGTAATGCTATTCTTTTAAAAGCTAATCAAATTGGAACAATAACAGAATTATTTAAAACAATAAAATTAGCTAAAGAAAATAATTATAAAACAATAATTAGTCATCGAAGTGGCGAAACAGAAGATACATTTATTGCAGATCTTGCAGTGGGTTTAGCTATTCCTTATATTAAAACAGGAAGTATGTCCAGAGGAGAAAGAATAGCTAAATATAATCGTTTAATGAAAATAGAAGATTTAATTAATAAGGATACTTTTTAAGTATCTTTTTTAGGTAGGTGGATTATGAACGAAATAAAATGTCCTAAATGTGGGACAATATTTCAAATTAATGAAAGTGATTATAATTCTATTGTAAAACAAGTTAAAGATCAAGAATTTACAAAAGAATTAACATTAAGAGAAAATATATTACATAAAGATAAAGAAAATGCTTTAAAATTAATGGAATTAAATTATAATAATTCTTTAAAAGAAAAAAATATTGAAATAAATAAATTAGAAGAAGAATTACAAAGAAAAGAAGAACAAATTAAAGATAAATTAAATAAAGAATATAGTGAGAAAATAAATAAACAATTAATAGAAATAAATGAATTAAAGAATAAAGTTAAATTACAAGATACGGAAAAAGAATTAGCTATAAAAGATGCTCTTATAGAAAAAGATAAAACAATTAATAATTTAAATAATAAATTAGAAAATAAAGAAACAGAATATTTATTAAAAGAAAAGAATATAAAAGATAATTATGAAGAAAAAATAAAAAGTAAAGATGAACAAATAGCTTATTATAAAGATTTAAAAGCTAGACAATCAACTAAAATGATTGGGGAAACTTTAGAGAACCATTGTCATAATGAATTTAATAAATTAAGACCATTATTTCCTAATGCTTATTTTGAAAAAGATAATGATGTTAAAACAGGATCTAAAGGAGATTTTATCTTTAGAGATTATGATGATGAAAATATGGAAATAGTATCAATTATGTTTGAAATGAAAAATGAAGCTGATGAAACCCAAAGTAAACATAAGAATGAAGATTTTTTGAAAGAATTAGATAAAGATAGAAAAGAAAAGAATTGTGAATATGCAGTATTAGTATCCTTATTAGAAATAGACAATGAATATTATAATACAGGTATAGTTGATGTTTCTTATAAATATCCTAAAATGTATGTTATTAGACCTCAATTTTTTATTCCTTTAATTACCTTAATTAGAAATTTAGCTTGTAATTCTTTAAAGTATAAAAAAGAATTACAAGTAATTAAAAATGAAAATATTGATATAACGCATTTTGAAGAAAAAATGAATAATTTTAAAGATGCTTTTGGCAGAAATTATCGTTTAGCTAGTGAAAAGTTTAAAAAAGCTATTGAAGAAATAGATAAGACTATTGATCATTTACAAAAAACAAAAGAAGCTCTTTTATCTAGTGAAAATAATTTAAGATTAGCTAATAATAAAGCAGAAGAATTAAGTATAAAAAAATTAACTAATGATAATGAAACAATGCAAAAGATGTTTGCTGAATTAGAAGAAAATCATTAGTTATTAAGATGATGATGAGCCGTGGGTGAAGTTGTAGTTAAAGGTTTAAATGTATAACCTTTAGATAAAGCATATTTAATAATATCTTCAACAGCATTAATACTATAACCTTTAGTATCATGTTGTAAAACAATAGAATAGTTATGTTTACCTAAACCAGAGATAACATTACTAAATACTTTGGTTGTACTTGTTGTTTCTCCAGCATCACCACTTGATACATTCCAATCAAAATAAGTAAAACCTTTAGCTTCAACAGCTTTAACTAATTGACTCATTATTTTACTACCATTATCATAACTCCTACTAACGGTATTAGAACTTCCCCCTGGAAATCTTATAATCGTAGATGTATAACCTGTAATATTTTTTACTTTTTCTTGAATTGTATATAAATCATTAAAATAAGTATCTATATTTTTATAGATACTATATTCATGGGTATCAGTATGTAAACCAATTGTATGACCTTCTTGATATGCTCTTAAAATAACATCATCATAACCTTTACTTAAGCCATATCCTGTCACAAAAAAGGTAGCTTTAACATTATATTTTTTTAAAACATCTAATAATTTAGAAGTATAAGCACTAGGTCCATCATCAAAAGTTAAATATATACTTTTTGCTGTTGGATTTTCAGTATTTTGTTCTTGATAAACAAAAACTTTTCGCACTATACTAGCTTTATTTCCTGAACTATCTACTACTTCATAAGTAATATCATATTCTCCAGGAATAGTATTATATACTTTTCCTGTTTTTTGAATATATTCTGTTAAATCACCATCACAATTATCCATAGCTTTAGCTCCAAGTTCTGTATATTTTTCATTTATTTTTAAATAAATATTAGCATCTCCATTTAAAGTTAGAACTGGTTTTTCATCATCAATTAAAGTTAAATCTTTTCTAACTTCTGTTCTATTATTAGAAGAATCATCTACTTGAAAAACGACTTGTTTATTATCAATAAATTGTTTTACTTTATCAGTTAAATCTCCATCATAATCATCATAAGCTGTAACTTTAAAATTAGTATATTTACTATTAGGACAAATAGCAAAATTATCATCTATGACTTCAATTATTGGTTTATCATAATCTTTAACTCGAACTGTTTGTTCTTTAGTAATAGTTTTATCAGCAAATTTATAAGTATAGTGAATTATATATTCACCAATTTTACTAGTATCAACATCTCCTTCTTGAATAATACTAACGGGATCACATTTAAAAACATTGCCATAGCAAGCATCACCTTGATTATTTGCAAAGGTAGAATTATATGGTATTTCAATAATTTTTTTAAAATTAGTTATCTTAAAACTTTGATTTAAATATAATGAAATAAATAAACCAATTAAAATAAGAATACTTAATCCTAAGGTAACAGATATGAAAATAACAAACTTCTTTTTTATAATACATCCACCTACTACTCTAAAATTATTGTACCAAAATTCTGACAAAAAGTCTTTAGTTTTTTATAAAAAACTATTGCAAAATGTTACAGTTCGTTACTACTCAGCCATAAAATAAAAAAATAAACGATATTATCTTAAAAAATATTTATAATAATTTTGTCTTATAAAAAATAAGAATAGGATTAAATTAGTTTTAAAGTAAATCTCGGCAAAAGACAATAGTTTGCCGAGATTTGCTAAAATAATGTTTAATTTAGATAGTTTTGTTTAGAATAATAAAACTATTTTTAAACAATAAAAATATGTTATAATTTATTCATAAAGAAAATCTTTATGAGGGGAGATGATATTATTAATTATGAAAAAAAGAAAATGTATTGAATTATTTGCTGGAGCTGGAGGACTGGCATTAGGATTAGAACAAGCAGGATTTGAAGAAATAGCTTTAGTAGAAATAGATCATATTGCTTGTGAAACACTAAGAATTAATAGACCAAAGTGGAATGTAATAGAAGAAGATGTGGTTGAATTTTCCAAGAGAGATTTATTAAAAGAGTTCAATTTAAAAAAAGGAGAATTAGATTTAGTTTCAGGTGGATATCCGTGCCAAGCATTTAGTTATGCTGGAAAAAAATTAGGATTTGATGATATCAGGGGAACACTCTTTTACTATTATGCTGATTTTTTAAGACAATTACAACCGAAAATGTTTATTGCTGAAAATGTTAAAGGATTAACAACTCATGATGGGGGAAAAACAATTCAAACCATGATCGATGTATTTGAAGAACTTGGATATAATGTCGAATGGCAAATATTAGATGCATGGGATTATGGAGTCGCGGAAAAAAGACAAAGAGTCGTTATTATTGGGATAAGAAAAGATTTGAAAGATAAAGTAAAATTTACTTATCCTACGCCTCATAAATATAAACCAGTTTTAAAAGATGTTTTAAAAAATGTTCCTGAGTCTGTTGGGGCAAAATATCCTGAAGCAAAGAAAAAAGTATTTGATTTAGTTCCTCCTGGAGGATATTGGAAAGATTTACCTGAAGATATTGCTAAGGATTATATGAAATCTTGCTATTATATGGGTGGTGGTAAAACAGGTATTGCTAGAAGATTATCATGGGATGAGCCATCTTTAACTCTTACTTGTTCACCAATGATGAAACAAACAGATAGATGTCATCCTGATGAAAGTAGACCACTTACAACTAGAGAATATGCAAGGATTCAGTCATTTCCTGATGAATGGCATTTTGCGGGTAAAATGAATGATATTTACAAACAAATTGGCAATGCTGTTCCGGTTAATTTAGCTAGGTGTGTTGGAGAATCAATAATGAGTGCATTAAATGGGGGTGGTATATAATGTGGAAAATACCTTTTATTACGAAAAAGAATTTTCAATTAAATATAAAAAATACAGTTATTGCTTATTATGATGCTATAAAATCTGTTGATTTAATTAAATTTAATAATAATTTAATAGATCCTATAAAATTAATTTTTGATATGAAGATATATTAATAAAACACCAGATATTTTAGTAGCGGATGAAATAAATAGACAAATAGATCGAACTAATTCCAATACTATTGGGTATTTTAATCAAAATATGTTTAAATATATTAAAAATTGTGAAGTTCCAAGACAAGGATTTGATGTAATATATACAAATCCAGATACAGGAAAAAAGATTTATGTAGAAATGAAAAATAAACATAATACAATGAATAGTGATTCAGCAAATAATGTATATAATAAGATGATAAATAAAATAAAAGAAGAACCAGATGTTAAATGTTATTTAGTAGAAGTTATTGCTAAAAAAAGTCAAAATGAGGTTTGGACTATTCATGGAAATACTAATGAAAAAATTAGAAGAGTTTCTATTGATAAATTTTATTATGAAGTTACAGGAATTAAAAATGCTTTTAAAATGATATGTGATAATTTACCAAAACAATTAGATATAGTTTTAAAAAAATTAATGGAAGATGAAAAACAAGAAAATATTGTATTTGGACAATTAAAAGAAATTAATCCTGATATAATTAAATCGATGTTTTTATTAGCATTTAATACTTATGAAGGTTTTAATAAAGAATAATTACTTATGGCAGGGATAAGTGAATTGAACACTTATCTAAGTAAAAAAATTATACTATGAAAGAAATAAAATTATACAAGCTAAAAATCATCAGAATTCCTTTTACTCATAAGGAATTTTGATGATTTTCTTTTGATTTAATTAAAAAAATAAGATTATAATATAACCCTACTTTTTATTAGAATAGATATTTATAAATTTTTTAAACTGATTTTATTTTCTTGGTTCTTTGTAATATCCATTTCTACAAATTATTTTATCTGCTGCAGCAAGTACACCAGGTAATACAAATAGAATTAATATTACCGCTGCAAATGTACCTTGCGAAATAGTTTCACATATTTTAGCAGCAATAGCAGATGCAAAACCTGCTACTACTAAAGTAA
>CANRDD010000038.1 GCA_947629305.1 uncultured Bacilli bacterium
TATCTAGCTTCTTTATTTTATCATATTATTTCTTTATTTTCTATAGTTTCATCAGCACTTTAGTTGATTAGAGACTTTTTTTTTAAAATGTTGTCAATAATTATCGAAGCTTGTCAAAAGCCATTGCAATTATTTTTATTTTGATTATAATAGCCTCTTGTTACCTATTTGGGGGCGTCGCGTGTTTTTCTTTTGGTGGATTTTATTCTTAAGGGGGTTTTTTGGTTAATCCTATTAACTTTGAATAAGAGATGATGCTTAAAAGGAGGACATGATATGAGCGATATTGAATTTTATCGTGTAGTAATTATTTTGTTATTAATCCAAAATATTAATAGCCAAAAGAAAAGACGTTTCTAAAAAAGAAGACGTCTATGCACCAAAAACGTAGGCGTTACCGAATAGGTAACGTTTACAATTTAATATTACTATATTTATAATAAAATTACAATAAATATTTTCATATATTTATTTAAAATAATAAAATATGTGTTATAATTAGGTAGATGCCGTAATAGTATAATGGTATTACAGATCCATGGTAAGGATCCAATCAGTGTTCAATTCACTGTTACGGCACCATAGAAAAAGCAAAAGTCCGAATATATCGGACTTTTTTATATATTTTTTAGGAAAGCAAAGTGATGTCCTATGAACAAGGAGACTTATGGAATACTTAGTTATTTTTGTAATAATTTTGTACCTAATTCAAAATTTTCAAAAACATTAAAAAATGAGCACCATATCTTCTTAGATAAGGTGCTCGAACCCAACAATTTGGACTAACGAACACATTTTTCTTGTTCAATATTATTATATACCACTAACTAATAAAAATTCAATATTAAAAAGATTAAGGCAACCTACCTACTTAAATGTTTATAATAAAATTATATTCTATTTAATATATCTCTTGCGGCTATTAAACCAGTAGCCGCGGCAGTAACAATATTACCAGCTTTCCCTGCTCCATCCCCAATAAAATACATATTATGTCCTTCTAACTTCATATTATTATCTGTAGCTATTTCATTACTAAAGAACTTTATTTCAGGTCCATATAAAAGAGTTTCTCCATTATTTACTCCAGGTATTATTTTATCTAATACTTCTAATCCTTCTAATATATTTTTAATAATACGATGAGGTAATACTAAAGCTAGATCACCTGCGACAACATCTTTTAAAGTAGGTTCAATAAAACTTTTATTTATTCTTGCCATTGTACTTCTTCTACCACTTCTTAAATCTCTTAAACTTTGAACAATTGGTTTACCATCACCTAAAGTATTAGCTATTTTAGCAATACATTCTCCATATTCTCTCGTATTAGTAACAGGTTCAGTTAAACTAACTTTTGATATAAAAGCAAAATTTGAGTTACGGCTTTTTATATCTTTTAAAGCATGACCATTAACACAAATATAACCATTATAATTTTCTTTTGTTACAAAACCCCCAGGATTAGTACAAAATGTTCTTATTTCATCATTATAAGTATTTGTTTTAATAAATATAGTTGGATCATATATTATATTTGTAATTGGATCTAATATTTCTTTTCTAACTTCTACTCTAACTCCTATTTCAATACTTTGACTAGTATAAGGTATTTTATATTTATCAGATAATTCTTGTAACCATTTAGCTCCCATTCTTCCTGGAGCTATAATAATATATTTAGTTTGTAAATTTAATTTATTCTTTTGATATTCATATATTATTTCATATCCTTTATCTTTTTGCATTATATCTATAACATCACTTTGTTCTTTTATTTCAACCTTTTTCTTTTTTAAATAATTAGTAAAATTTTCTATATATGTTGGTAATTTATCACTACCTAAATGTTTTTGTTTAATAATTAAAAGATTAGCACCTACTCTAGCTATTTTTTCTTCTAATTCTTTAGCTTCATTCATATTAGTAGGATATGTTGTTGAATCCATTCCAAATTTAGTAAATATTTCTTCTGTATCATTAATTAATTCATAAGCTTTACTTTGTTCCATATATTTAAATAAATTTGATTTACCTAATCTAGGAATAAAATTTAATTTTCCATCAGAAAATGTCCCTGCTCCTCCATATCCAGATAGAATATTACAAGGATTACAATTAAGACATATACCATTTTTATTTTTATTCATAGGACATACTCTTTTTTCTGCTAATTTACCTTTATCTATTAATAATACTTTTAATTTAGGATTATTTTCAATAAGTTCATAACAAGCAAATAAACCAGCAGGACCAGCCCCAATAACAACAACATCATACATAATTATATTACTTCCTTTTCTATATGTATTTATTATAGCATTAAATCATATTCTAAGCTATATAAATATATAAATAATATATTTATATATTTTAATAATAAATACGCTTAAAATAGCTAAAAAGAAGCTTTAACAATAAATCTCAAAAATAAACAATATTTAGTTTTTTTAAATTTAATTTAGTTACAGGTTATTTGTCATAATAGCTTCATTAAAATTATTTGGAGGTGAATTATAGCAAAAATTAAAATTAAACCTGTAAAGGTCGTCACTACTACTGTTAATGGTAAAAATAAGACAAAGTATGTTAAATAGCTTGGCTATTGCTTTGCCTTTTTATTTAACGAAAAAAAGAGACAGCGTCTCTCTTTTTCCCCAATTACGGGTCTTTTCAATTACATATTTATAATATCACATTCGTAATATTTTGTAAATATGTAATCTTTATTATTTTATGAACTTAATTTGTAAACATACATAAACTACTTTAATTTATTAAAATAATTTTTGTCTATACCGGTATATTCAAAATATTTATTTGAAAATTGAAATATATTATATTTAGGAGATACTTTTTTTATGCATACCTTTTTTCTATATTTTTTGATATCTTTTTTTAAATTTTCAATAATTATACCTTCATGTTTAATAGATTTTTTAAATCTTGATGTTTTTTCAATATCTTTAATTATTTGTTCAGTATTATACTCATATTTTAAAAATTCATCTATAGATTCTAATAATTTTTCTAAACTATCAAAATCATCAATGATTTTTTCATCTTTTATGTCTATTATAGAGTACTTATTAAATATATTTATAATTTCCGTATAAATTGTGCTATTAGAATCCATTGTTATAATTATTTTATAAATAGCATAAATAATCCATGATAAATCAATTTTTACATTTTGAGTTCTAGAATTATATCTATCAGAACCAAAAAACTTAGCAAATATAGACATAGTATCTGAATTCATTGATTTTTGGTCTTTTACCTTTGGATATTCATAATTAATACTTTTAAAACTTGTTTTACTATCTTTTACATTAAATAAATATAACGGTTGATTATGTGCTAACAAATTTCTAAAATTAGCAATAATTTCCAATATATTTCTCATTTTAGAAATATATGTTTTTTTATCTTTATCATCAATATTAATACCTAACTTCATGTTAGTAAAACATTCCAAACATGCCAAATATATTTTATTATAATAGCTATCCGATAAATTATTTATAACTTTTAAAGTTTCCTTTAATGTTAATTCATTGATTATTATCCAGTATGGAATATAAATTTTTTGATATTTTTTTCTTTCCATTGGTTTCGAATGTTTATTTTTTTGTTTTTCTAATACTAACTTAATTGAATCAATAGTATCATTTATTTTTTTAGAATCACTAACATAATTTCCAATATCGATTAAAAAAACATCTGAGACTTTAGAATCATTGAGGGACGAAACAAAAATATTTTTTAAACTTTCTTCTATTATTAAAACATATTTAAGTAAAACCATTCTTAATTCATGTTCAAATTTATACATTCTAATAAAGTCAGAATATCTGACTCTATTACTATAAATATGATGATAATAATCTATTTTTTTAATTTCTTTAACATAACTTTCAATTTCATTACTTTCTGGTTGTCTACCATATTTTTTACATATATATTGACAAATTTTAATAAACATATTCTCAGAAGATATACCATCAGGTAAATTAAAAGATTTTTTATATCTATCAATATCACGTCCATTGACTATATTACTTCTTATATCATCAATATCTTCTATTTTATCAACAAATATATTTTTATACGCATTTATAACTTGATAATAATTATATCTTTTAAACTTTCTTTTATCTTTTGCATCAATGTATATTCCCTTACGTTCAATATTTTCAATTAATTTCTTTGTATTTAAAACTTGCATAATACATCACCTTGTATAAAATTATATCACACTAAGTTATTATATTAAATAATCGACTTGGGTGTAAATTTTTAAAACTTGATTTTTCTTTTAAAAAGTGTATAATGTTAATTGGCTAGGACTGGCGACCTTTTAAGGTTTGTCAGTTTTTAATTACCCCTTGATAATTATTATTAAATAAGATATAATTAATTGTAGTTGATGTCCTCGTAGCTCAGCTGGATAGAGCAAACGCCTTCTAAGCGTTCGGTCAGGCGTTCGAATCGCCTCGAGGACACCATTAAAAAAAATAACTTACCTTTTTAAGGTAAGTTTTTATTTTAAGCTGCTGGAGCTTTTTTAATTAATTTAGCATGTAATACAACTCTATTTGTATGATTATAACAAGTTGATAAAGTTAATATTTTATCATTAACATTAACAGTTGTTCCAAAGTCAATTTGACTTCTTCCCATAATTGTATCTAAGAATTTTTGTTTTGATTCAGTTGATCCAAAAGCTGTTGTTAAATAATATGTTTCTTCTGGTATCATATATATTGATATTACTTGCCATAAAGTATTTTCTGTTGGTGTTGATAAATGAATAACATGATTATCAGTATTATCATACCAATTACTATTTAAAATATTTTTTAAAGATCCAAACATCGTTGTATTTTGTCTACCATGAGCATATATTATCGTATTATCTTTTAAATTATCCATTCTATTCCGATAATCAGAAAAAACCCAACCAGCTTGATTATAACTTTTATCAAAAGCATGATCTAAATAAAATTCATTATCTGCAGCTTGTACAACAGGATAATTAATATTTGTCCCATTAACTTTTAAGAAAGCTACCGTATCACTATTTAATTTAACTAATTCTGTAAAATCAACATTAATTAAAGGTATTTTAATATAATCCCAATAATCATTCTTTTTATTAGTTACTTCTTCTCCTTCATTTGGTTCAATTGGTTCTTCTTCCGGAGGATTAACTAATTCCGCATTTTCATCATCACTAGGCATTTCTTCTGGTTTAACTATTTCATCTATTTTATTTAATTGTTTTTCAATACTATTATTATCTTTATGCCAGTGCATAAATAAAGCTGTACTACCTCCTAAAACTAATAATACACCAAGGAAAATAACAACCCAAACCCATCTTTTTAAACGTATTTTTTTCTTTGGTTTCTTTATATTTTCTTTTTTCATTCTTTTCACCCACACTTAATAATATTATTTTACCGCGAAAAAATCCATTTAACAAGTCCTAACTAATTTTATATAATTTATTAGGTTTTATAATAATTTTAATAATAAATAACATTAAAATTAAAATAATAATAACTAAAGGTGGTATATCTGTTCCACAGTCAGGATTTTCTAATCCATCATTTTCACTATTAACAGGTTTACTATAATTCACTATCTCTTCTTTTTTAGCAGGCTTACTTGATGTAACTACTTCATTTTTTTGTTTCATTTCATATGTTTTATTCATCATAATTGCAGGTCTTAATATAAGATAATTTTGCCCAATTATATTTCTTAAAAAATTAAGTGTATCATTATTATTTAATATTTCTATATTTATCCCATTATTTCTAACTAATTCTTTATTACCTAAATATAAATATGCTTTTGTTTCATTATTTTGAACTAAAACAATATCTCCAGCTTGTAAATCATTAACTTGTATTTCTCTAGCTCTATTATAAGTATCTTCTATTTCCATATCCCAAGCATTATTCGCATTTATTAATTTTTCATTTAATATATTTAAACCTTCTGTATTTTTATAATTATATGGTATTACTTTTAAACCATAATAATTAAGAAGTGTTATATTAGCTATATTATTATTTATGATATTAGCTTGACAAAACCCTGTAGATTTACAATGCTCAACACTTAATACATCTCTTACATTTATATTCTTTAAATAACTTAAATCATAATTAAAACTATTATTATATAATTTAATGATAAAATCTATATCTTTTTCTTTATCCCCTTTTAAACTTAAATAATTACTTTTTAATTTATCAATTAAATCACTACTTAACCCATTTAAAACATAATGTCTTAAAACAGGTGTATTTAACCCTGCTACTTTTCCCTTCGACACAATAACTTGCCCAAGAGCATTATCACTATTATCAATATTAACCATATAAACAATTGTATAGGATGAATGAGCTTTTAACTTAGGAATAACCCAAGTTATTTTATTACCATTAATAGACCCATTCGAGGTCATTTTAAAGCTTACTTTACTATCTTTTTCTTCTTCTATCGTTATATTAGTATAATCGGTATTACTATCATTAGTAATAAATATTTGATACATAATAGAGCTACCAGGAACAGCAAAATCATTACTTAAATCAACAGCTGTATTAGTTACTCTAGCTAACTTACTTATCGTTATACTAGGATACTTTATTCGTGCAAGTCCTGCCTCAGTTATATTATAACTTGTCTTTTGTCCAGCTTCATTTACATAGGTTGATCCATTATTAACAAATCTTAACACACTTACTTGTTTTATTCCATCAGCTGAATTACCATATTTAATATATTCTTTTATTCTAGCTTGTAATCCTGTTTCAAATATCCCCCTTTTTTCCACTTTATCAACATAATTATTAGCATCATAAAATCCTCCTCCTGTTACATAAGCTGATTCAATTAAGCTTATATAACTAGGATTATCAGCATCAACAAACATAACATGACCTGAGCCATCATAACGTCTAATAACAATAATATCACCTGTTTGCCAGCTAAAAGACTGACTATTATTTGTCCATTTCGTAAGTTCACCTATAACATTGCTATTATCATCATTATTAGCAACTAAATTAACAACAACAGATTCATAATTATGATTAGCATAAGCGGCTAAAGCATAAGAACCACTGGGAATTTTAATTCCTAAAGCTTGATTATATATTTGATAAAGAAAAACCCCACAGTCAGTATATATAGAATGATCAACACTCGCATCTTCAGGTGTTGCTGTTGCATCCCGACGATAACTATCATATTGCACATAAGCATCCTTTCGGTAAAAAGCTAAGGCTGTCTCTCTTAAAGCTTTTCTTTGTTCTTCAATAGATGCTGCCTTAGATACCAAAGGAAATAAAAGTAATATTAAGAAAATAATATATCTAATTCTCTTCATTTTAATTACACCCTTTTATCTATTAAAATTATAACATAGATATTACTTAACATATCATTTACTAATTGATTTACATAAAAATTTAACACTTAAAATGTAAAGTAAAGCAATAAAAAAAAGATGTATTTCTACATCCTTTTTAATAAATGGAATAATTAAGTTTTAATTATCTTTTGATAATTTTCTTAATTGAATATCCAGCAGCACCTAAACTAGAGATTGCAACGGTTACGATATTTGCAATTCCGTCAAAAGTACCAGGGTTTTTATCGGTAGTTTCATCTTTTCCACCAGTAGTTCCTTGTCCATCTCCTTCAGGATTTGTAGTAGATGGATCAGTAGTAGCTGGAACATCAGAAGCTTTAACGAATGAAACAACTAATGTAGCTTCTTCTTCAGGCATTACGAAGCCGTCAGCAGTAACAGTACCATATTTATCGTTATTAATACCATATACTACTTCATATTTAACTGTATAACCTTCATTAGCTTTTACATTAATATGTGCTTTGATTTCATCATCATTAAATTTATATTCATGACCAGCTAACATGTCAACAATATAATCATCAATTTTGATAACACTGCCATTAGTTCTGTCAGCTACTTTAATATTTAATTTATTAGTTTTACCAACATAAACAACATCGCCAATTCTAACTGCAGAATAACCTTTAGCTTTATTTACAGTATAATCAACAGCACCTTTAGTAGCATCGTTTTCATTATCACCTTCAAAAGATCCACCATAAGTAATTGAGCTTGTGCCAACAACTACTTTGCCTTTTGCTACATAATGACCACCATTAATTTTACTTGCAGTAGTTGAACTAGTTAGATTTAATGCTAATTCTCCTTCAGATGTAAAATTACCATTATCAATAACTGTTACACCACTGTTATTATTTATTGTGTTTTCTTTACCAGCAAAAGTACCATTTTTAATAGTTAAATTAGTACCATTAGCATTAATAGCACTTCCTTCACTAGATGTATAAGTACCATTAGTTAAAACAGCCTTTCCATTTTTTAATCCTATAGTATCACCTTTAGAAGTAAATGTACCTTTTTCAATAGTAACATTTCCTGTAGTTGCAGCATTAGCAGTATTTATAACATTTGTTTCAGCAGTAAATGTACCATCTTCAACAGTAATACTTTTTACATTTTTAATGTACATAACAGCTTTAGCAGCATTATATGTGCCTCCCTTAACTGTTACTTCAGCAGCAGCATTATCAATTAAGAATAAGCTTTCTTTTGTAGTAGTAAATGTACCATTTAAAGTAACTTTAGTTTGTCCATTTACTTGAGCAATATTATCGCTTGAAGTGTAAACACCACTTAAATTTAAAACATTGCCACTTGTTTGATTAACAATAGTACCTTTATTATTTGTAGCAGTAACATTATTTAATTCAACGTCAGCTGCAGTAGCTAAGAATAGTTGAGCACCTTCACCTTTAACAGTAGCATTATTAACAATTAAATTACCTCTTAATGTTGCATATCCTTTTCCAAAATCAATAGTACCATTTCCTTCAATAGTTAAATTTGCACTTGCACTATCAACTACGATACCACATCCATTTGCAAATGATAAAGTATGTCCATTTAAATTTAATGTAACATCTTTATTTGTAACTTTAAAAGTATGTAAACTATTAATATTTTCAGTAAGTGTACATGTAATATTTGGTCTGTTTGTTTCTTGTAAACATGCTTGTAATGTAGCTTCTGTTCTAAGGTCATTAGCTTCATATTCTAGTGCAGCATTAACACTCGTAACCATTCCTAGCATTGCTAGTCCACCGAATAAAACCTTTTTGAAATTTTTCATTTCCATTCTTCTCCTTTCAGTAATTATATTACTCTATTTCAAAAAAATTGTCAATATTATTTATTAAAAATTTTACATTTTACACATTTCCAGTATTTGGTAATATATCTTATACCAATTTTCAGCTTTTGACAAGCACAAATTAATTAATTTGCTTAAAAAAAATTATCTTTTTTGTTATAATTAACATAGAAAGGATGTTATATATGTACACTATTGGCTATATGTTAAACAATTGTCTAGTTGCTCCCTTTGAATCAAATAATGATGAATTAATAAAAATATTTAGTTTCTTTTTACATTTATCTCCATCAATTAGTTCTAATAGTTCTATGCAACTAAATCAAGTAACATTAAATGATATATGGCAAGATATTACTAATTATATTGGTTTATATAATTATGAATGTATTCCATATAATAAATCAATTAATAGCACCATAATAGACTATAATTTAGATAGTAATAATGATATTAGAGCAATAAATAAAGCTATTGTTATAACTAACTATGCAAAAGAAAAAGAATATGAAGCTTTTTTTAGACATATCCGCAACGGAATAGCTCATGATCATATTTATATTACTAATATAGATAATACATATTATATTTTATTACAAGATATTAATACTAATAAAAATGTTAGTGCTCGTATACTTTTATCTTTAGATGATTTAAAACATATTATGGACATAATAAAAAATAAACAAGATAATTAAACTTGTTTATTTTTTATTATGCTCTAGATGAATATTTTCCATCTTTAGTTGAAATAATAATTCTTTCTCCAGCTTCAATAAATAAAGGTACTTTAACAACATAACCTGTTTCTATTTTAGCATCTTTTAAAGCATTATTAGTTGTATTACCTTTAACAGCAGGTTCTGTTTCAATAACTTCATATTCAATTTTTTCTGGTAAAGTTATTCCAATTATTTCTCCTTCATAAAAATCAATATCTATTTCTAATCCTTCTTTAATATAATTAACAGAATCATTTAAAATACTTTTATTTATTTCTATTTGTTCATATGTTTCATTATTCATAAAAACATAATTATCGCCACTAACATATAAATATTGGGCATGAACTTTTTCTATTCGAGCTTTCGTAACTTTAATATTCGTATTATAAGTATTTTCAACAACCGCTCCAGTTCTTAAGTTTCTTAATTTAATTCGAACAAAAGCAGGTCCTTTTCCAGGTTTAACATGTTGAAATTCAACAATAGAACATAAATTCCCATCAATAATAATGGTCATTCCATTTTTAATATCATTAATATTTATATCCATATTTTACACCCTCTATAATTATTTTGCTTCTTTTACTTTAACAGTCTTTCTACAATTTTTACAATATCTATTCATTTCAAGACGTTCTGGAGTATTCTTCTTATTTTTACTTACTGGTCGTACTTCATAACCACAAACAGTACAACGCATTGTTACTTCACTACGGTTTTCTTTTTTAGCCATAAATATTTCCCTCCTCACTAAATAATTCCATTTAATTATATCAAACTTTTTTATTTTTTCAACAAAAACCGTTACTATTCATAACACATTTAAGAAATTTTTTATTTATTATTATCTAATAGAGAGAATATAATCATATTCTCTCTATTACTTTTTTCCTAATTATTATTAAACAAGAAAATAAAACTCTACCAGAATGATAGAGTTATTTATTCATTTTCGACCAGGATCATTTATTAGTCGCACCATCCAGAAACGAAAAACATTTGCATACTTTTCTTAAGTACAATTTATATATATTATTTCAATTAATCATAGGTCACTAAAGACAAAGGCTATGCTAAAATTACTTTAATATAATTAAAAATTGTTGTCGGAGGTAAACGTCTTACTTTTTTATTAAGAATTCCATTTTTAGTTAATCTTAAATGATTTGTACTGGGAATTATAAAAGTAAGGAAGTGACGTGATTATGAGCATTGAAATAAATGAACATATAGTTATAATTGTTATATATCTTTTTTTTCGGTATTTAACAAAAAAGACGAATCCCATAAGTAGAACTGTCACAAACCTAATGACGTTACCTTGCCGGCAACTTACATATATATTATAAACTAAGATTACAATAAAAATCAAATATTTTTTGAAATATTCAATTTATATTATTATTTACTTCTTGTTACTTATTTTTAATTCTTCTAACATTTTTTCTTTTAATTTATCTATATCCGTGAAAAACAAATTTATTTGCCGATTTTTTAACCCCATTAATTCTCTAAATAATGATTCGATATCCTTTCGCAATTCAATTGGAACTTTTAAAGGTTTTCCATCCATAATATGTACATGATCTATATATTTTTCTAAAGTTGGAAAAGCATTTTGCAATAATATTGCTGCATCTTCTCCACCAATTTTCCGAATCATAATTGTATTACAAATTCCATACTTTTTTTCTTTTTTAGCAATAATTTTTCGATATTTATTAACTTTAGAACTAACAGGAATAAACCATAAAATATCTCCATCTTTAATCGTAAAATAAGTTGGTCTTTTCCTTCCCCTTTCATGATTTTGCATTAAGTTTTCATCATTAACGACATCAAAGTATTCATCTTTGATGTGGTATAAATAACCTGTTTTTACTTTCATTGCCATCAACTCCTTAATCAATTTAATTAAAAGAAAAATTATAAGAAAATAAAACTCTACCAGAATGATAGAGTTTTTTCATTTTCACCTGGGATCATTTATATAGTCGCACCACCCAGAAGCGAGAAACATTGTCGACCGGGATCATTTATATAGTCGCACCACCCGGAAGCGAGAAACATTT
>CANRDD010000039.1 GCA_947629305.1 uncultured Bacilli bacterium
CCTGGGCTGTGAAATAAGCAAATGCTGCTCCAGCTATGGCTGCTAAGACTACAGCAATTGTTATAATAATTAAAGTTAAATTCTTTTTTTCTTTCATAAAATATGGTCTCTTTTCTAGGAATTATGTAAAGTACTATGGAGTACCTTTTCCTAGTATAATTATATATATATATGCTAATGCAAGAATAAATTTTATTACTTTACATATTTTATGTTTACTTTACATTATTTATTACTTCTTCATAATCTTCTTTAGTTAATTCTTTAAATTTATTTTTAAATCTAATATATTCTTCATTCCATGAAGAATATTTCTTATCTTGACGATGATCTGGTAAATTATAATTTTCTTTTAAATAATTAGCTAAATATATAGTATATTTACTTGCTCCATAAACATTTAAATGACCATAGTTATATAAATCATGATTATAATCTATATCAATAACTTTATCTTGATATAAATTTAATACTTTATATCCTTCTTTTTCAGTATAATTAATTTCATTATTTAATATACCCATTGTATCTTCATCTAATACTCTTGGTGTTAAAACAAATAAAACATTTAATTTTTCATTCTTTATATAATTTAATACTTCTTGTAATTCTTTAAATATTTTATCAGGTATATCTCTTATTATTTCTTTATTCCATGGTTTTTCTTCTACTTCTTTAATAACAGAAGTTGTTTCATCAAATAAATATCCTTTATATAATACTTCACTTTTAAATCTTGTTTTATTTATTTCTTTCCATAAACCATGATAAGTCATAAAACTAAAATAATAATTTAAATAATCTTCTTTAGGAATATTTCCTAAAGGAAGTAATTTATTAATCATTTTAATTCTATTTAGAGATGATGGCATTGAATCAACAACTTTTCTTATACTTCCTTCATCAAAATAAAGAGAACTAAACATAACTAAATCAACAACATAAACCTCGGGATTTTGTCTTTTCCTTAAATCTTCCATAAGTAATTTTAAGGAAAAAATACTTTGATTATCAGTTGATACTAAACCCGTGGTAAAGCCTTGCTCATTAAAAGCTAAAGTAGTGTTAAAATGTGCATAAGCATTACTTGCCCCGAAGTAAAGAACATCTAAAGTATTTTTCTTTTCTCTATAAACTTCAGTAATAGATGTTGGATATAACCAAATAACTTTAAATACTTCTTGACTAATAATTAAAAATAAAATAATAAATATTAAACATTTAATAATTCTTTTCATTTGTATCACCTAAAATTGTCTATAAATAAAGGTTGTTGCATCAAAACCTGGTCCATACATTCCAAATATAATAACACTAAATATTAATATATAAATTACTATATAACGGAATATAATATTTTGTTTAAATATTTCTTCTATAACATCACATTTTTGTTTTAAATAATCGATAATAAATAAAACAATAATAGCTATAAATAATATCCGAAAATCTAATAAATCTAATCCTGGTAAATAAAGAGAATAATTATCAAGTAATATCCATGGATTAAAAACAAACATATTTTTAATAATATTAAATGCTTCTCTTACAGATGGAGCTCTAAAAAAGATCATTGTAAAAGAAAAGATAAGATATGTTCTAATCATTTGATAACATCTATAACCAAATGTATCTCTATTAATACCTAATTTTTGATCTATTCTTTTACTTAAAGGAGAAAGTAAATCTTCCAAGATCATAATTAAACATTGAAGTAAACCTGAACCAATGATATAGGTATAAGCCCCATTATGCCAAGCCCCAATGGCAAACCACATAATAAACATTGAAAAATATAACATAACTTTTTTACTAACCCTTTTACCAAATATTTTCTTCGTAAATTCACCTAGTTTTTGAACTAATCTAGAACGCATCACCGGATAAAAAATATAATCTTTAAGCCAAGAACCTAAAGTTATATGCCATCTGCGCCAAAATTCCGTCAAAGATTTGGAGAAGAAAGGACTCGTAAAATTCTCTGGTAAATTAATGCCAATTATTTTGGTTACACCCATGATAATATCAATAGAACCAGAGAAGTTAGTATATAATTGTAAAGAAAATAATAATGCGGCTAAAATTAAATAAAAACCTTGATATAAAGTATAATTACTATAAACGGCATCAACAAATATCCCTATTCTTTGCGATATAACTAATATTTTAAATAAACCCCAGAATATCCTTATTAAACCATAACAAAGGCGATGAAAATTAAATTTATGTTTTATATATAATTCTTTTTCCATATCCTCATATCTTACAAATGGTCCACTGGTTAAAAGAGGAAAATAACCCATAAATAAACTACATTTTAATATATTATAACAAGGTTTACATATTCCCCAGTAAACATCTGTTAAATAACCAATCATAATTAAAGAATAATAAGATAAACCAATAGGAACATTTCTATCTACTAAATTAAATTGTTTATTAATACCTAATATATTATTAAGATGATTTATAGTTACAATAAATAAATTAGTATATTTTAAATAACCTAATACTCCTATTATACATAAAATACCTAATATTAAAAATAATTTCTTCTTTTTATTATATTTATCTATTAATATAGCAAAGATATAAGAAGATAATAATATTATTAATAAATAGATTATTATATTTAATTTTAAATTATCATATAATAAAAAATAAATACTAGCTATTAATAATATTAACCAACTATATTTTCTAGGTACTAGAAAATATAGTAATAAAGTTATAATTAAAAATAAATAAAAAGTAATTGTTGTTAAACCCATATAATACCTCATAAAACAAGAATAAATAACTAATATTAGCTATTTATTCTACTTTCAATAATATCAACCATTTCCCCAACATTCTTCATCTTTGTTACTTCTTTCATATTAAATTTAATTTTAAATTCTCCTTCTACAGCCACAATTAAATTAATATGTTCTAAACTATCCCAATCTTCTATATCACTAGATGTTGTATTATCATTTAAACATATACTATCATCATCAAAAACATCTCTAAATACCCTATTTAATCTTTCATATATTTCTTCTCTATTCATTTTTATTTCTCCACTTTTATTACCTTATTTTTATTTTGATAATTATCTAAATCTAATTTATATATTTTATTACCATTATCATCATTTATTAAATTAAAACCTAGATCTAAATAAAAATCTTTAACCATTTTATTTTTTAATGTAGGATAATAATATCCATATATTTCTTTAATATTATTTAATTTAGCTTTTTTAACTAATGTATCCATCATAGCATATTCCATATTTCTTTTTAATACTCTACAACTCATTATCCATAGATCAAGATGTAATTCTTTTTCTTTAATATGCCCAATTATAACACTAATAACCCCATTATCACCAAAGATATCTTCTAATTTACCATATAATGTTAAATATTCTTTATTACTAGCTACTTCTTCTATTTCTTTTAAAGTATATCTTTTAGTTGTTAAATTAAATTGATTACTTTTATTAGTTAATTCACATATTCTCTCTAAATAAAGAGGTATAAATTCTTTTATTTGAGCTTTCATCTTTAATGATTTTAAATATTCATTATAATCATCAAAACTAGCCATCATTTGACTTCTTTTCGCATTATCTTTATATAATTCATTTTTCTTTAAATCTTCTTTTGAAAAATTAGTCATTTCAAAATAACCATTATGATCAATATTACGAATAAAATTCTCTGGTGTATCCATCAAAGGCAAACCTATATCTGGATAATCATTATAAACAATTAATCTTTCGGCTGGATTATCATCAGCAAAAACAAAACTATCTGCCCCTAAATTTAGTTCTTCAGCAATACTTTTAATATTGCGGTTTTTAGGCTCCCAATTAGCTTTAATAATGATAAAATCATCAGGTTTTAAAGCACCCGCGGGGTGATTTAAACCAGCAAGAGCATTTTCATATTCATTCTTCGAATTAATATTTAAAATAATCCCTAAATCTTTATGAGCCTTAAGATACTCTTGAAACTCTAAATAAACTTGACCAGATGGCACCTCAGGGCCAATTGCTAAAGCATTAGCTCCATCATCACCAACAACACCACCCCACAAGGTATTATCTAAATCTAAAACAAAAGCTTTCTTATTTTTGCCATATATAGATTTAATAATATTAGCAATATTAAATGCTAAATACGGAATAGCGGGTACTTCTAAAGCATATTTGTACATATGCCAATAAAACTGATTAGCCCATTTATCTAAACCATAAGAACTAGCTAAATAATTAAGATCATTAATAAAAAAATTAGAGTGACATCTAGCATATTCATAAAATTTTTCATTTAATCTATTAATAAAATTAGTATGACCATGATAATCATATACATCTTTATTCCCAAGTAAACGATAAAAAGGATATTCAAAATTATTTTGAATAATAACCGCTTTAAATTTATTATCTAACTTTTCCCATATCTTTTCATATCTTAAATATTCATTATTTAATAATTCCTCTATTTCTTTTTCATTATCTTTAATATTTGGATAATTTAAAATATTTCTATTACTGGTATGAATATATATTATATCTGGTTTAAATTCATCTAATTCTTCATTTCCAAATAAAGCATCTTCATAATACTTATTATATTCTGATTCATAAAAGTTAGGTTTAATCCCATAATTAAGCAAAAATATTTCTAACATATTTTTAACTTCACTTGTTGTTGATCCACCTAAAATAGCAATATTTTTATTTATTAAGCCTGGTTTTAATAATAATTCTTTTTTTATTTTTCTTTTATTCTTTATTAAATATTCAGAATCAAATGGATATTGTAATTCTTTTATAAATATCACCCTTTCTTTTATTATATTTAAATTATAACTTAGTTTCTTATTCTTGGTCAAGTTTTCTTAAACGATATTTAAATAATAGTAGTATACTAATAATTGGTGATATTTATGCATATAGGTTGTGATATTGTTAAAAATAAACGTTTAGAAAATAAGAGTGAAAGATTTATTGATTTAGTTTTAACAAAAAATGAACAAAAAGAATACAAAAGAAAAGGTTTATATTATTTATGTGGAAGATTTTGTGCTAAAGAAGCTATTATGAAAGCTTTACCTCATACTCATAATCTAACTTTTTTAGATATAGAAATATTAAATGATAAAGATGGTAAACCATATTGCTCTACTCATCCCTTTATAAACATATCTATATCTCATGAAAAAGAATATACTATTTCCTATTGTATCTATTAAAAAAGAATAACAAGTATTTGTTATTCTTCATCACTTTTAACAACATTAACTACTTCTTTACCTTTGTAATTTCCACATTTAGGACAAGCCCGATGAGGTCTTAATGTTGCCCCACATTTAGGACATTTAGTTAATGCTCCAACTTCTTTTTTTAAATGAGTTCTTCTCATTCTTTTTTTGGTTTTACTAGTTCTTCGAAAAGGAACTGCCATTTTATTTCACCACCTTTAAATATATTTTTATATTTATTAATTTTTTAGTACCCAACCATCACCCTTTAATTCTAAATTAGGACTTTTAGTTAGACTAATAGGTACTTCCAATATAATATTTTCCCATAAAAGTTCAATTATATCAAGCATATTTTGCTTAATTTTATAATTTTTTGCAAAATCATCCATTACTTCCTTAATATCTAAATCAAAAGGTATTTCTATTTTTTCTAATGTTATAGCATCATTTATAACAATAATACCTTTTACATTTAAATCTACTTCTACTTCATCTGCTATATTATAAAATACTTTTCCTTTAACATATATATTCTTTAAATCTTTAACATCTGTCTTTTCATAATAACTGGAAGGCACATTTATTTCTTGATCAATTATATATGGTTTATTTAATGTATTTAAATTTATATTCATTATTTCACCCGAATTATTTTCATAAATTTTTCTGTTAATTCATACTTAGGATAATTATCAACTGCATCATAAACATAATATTTAGTTAATATTTTTTCTTCTGGCTCTTCTTCTACTACTTCTTCATCTTCTTCTGATGCAATTGGTTCTTTTACAACTGTTTCTTCTAATTCTAAATAACAATAATTACCATCAATATAATCCATCTTTATTATTTCTTCATTATTTTCTAAAGTATAAACATGAGGGATATATGTATCATAATAAAGAGCATTAACATTTATTTCTTTAGAATTATTATTTTTGGTATAAACATAACCATCAATAAAGAAACTTAAAAAATTAACTTCATCTTTTTCTTCTTTAAGAAAATAACTTTTATTATTTCGAAAAGAATAAATAAAAGAATCAGATCCAGCATCAACATACATATAATTTTCATTATAATCTTTAATATTCATATCTTTATTAATAAAAGAACTTCTAATTAATTTATTTTCAAGTGTATCGGTATCATATCCCATGATTCCTTCTTCATTATGGACAAATATTAAATTTTGACTCTTTGCCATATTTTCACTTAAAATATTTTCACTAATAACAACATCATCTTTTTCATCTACAGCATTATAAGCTCTTTTAATTAATTTATTATCTTGCGTTAATATTAACATATAATCTTTATTTAATTTAACCATTCTTTGATTATTATAAAAACTATCTATTTCATTTAAGAAAAATTGATTATTTTTTTGATCATAAGCTATTTCATTAACAGCATCAGAATAAATAATTAATTTATGATCTAAAACAAGCATATCTTTAATCGCAAAAAAACTTCTTACACTATAATCTTCTAATACATTAAATTCTTTATCTAAAGCTTTAAAAACATAATAACCATTTTCTTCATCAAAGGTTAATCCTAGATAAGTGATATTATCTGGATATGGATCACTTATAAATTTAGTGGGTTCATTTTGATGAGCTATCTTAGTTAATCCATAGATAGCAAGTATGACAATAATTAAACTTAATAAAGAAATAATAACAATTAAAATTGTTTTTCTTCTTCTGGCACTTGGTAACATATTCTTCTCTCCTTATTTTAAATTATATCATAATTACATAACTCTTTTAAACATTTTTTCTAAATCATAATTAGAATATTTCATAATAGATGGTCTACCATGACAACAATTATAAGGATTATCACATTTAACTAAATCATCAAGTAAATGTTCCATTTGTAAAATAGATAAATGTTCATTGGCTTTAACACTCATTTTACAACTAATCATTTTAGCCATCCTATCAATAAATTTATCTTTATTAAAATTTTCGCCCATATTTAATATTAAATCAATTATAGCTTCCATACTTTCTTCTTCTAAACCTTTTTTAAGCCAAGTGGGATGAGTTTTAATAATAATTGTATTAAAACCAAATTCTTCAATTGTAAAACCAAGTGATTCTAAAAAAGGGATATATTCTTTAAATATTTTATAATTACTAGTCGTAAATTCCATATTAAAGGGAATTAAAAGAGGTTGAATATTTACTTTTTCTTCTTGCATTTTCTTTAGAATCATTTCATAATTAATCCTTTCATGAGCTGCGTGTTGATCTAATATATACATCCCATCTTCGTTTTCCGCGATAATATAAGTGCCATGCACTTGCCCAACTGGATATAATTTTAAATTTTTAAATTCGGCATTTTTAACTGGCTCTCCTACTTCACTTGAGGCAAAATCAAATGATCTTTGCACAATTTTTTCATTTCCTATTTCTTCTTTTCTTTCTATAAAATTATCCTTTATATTATTATTTTCTTCTTCATAGATAGCATTAGGTATTAATAAATTTTGATATAATACTTCTTTTATTTTGGTATATATTAAATTAGTTAAAACTTCAATTTTACTAAATTTAACATCTTGTTTAGTCGGATGAATATTAACATCCACTAGAGTTGGATCAGTATCAATATTTAAAACAACAATTGGATAAAAGCCTTCATGCTTATAAGTATTATAAGCATCATTTATTGCTCTATTTATCTCATTATTACGCACAATTCTACCATTGACAAAAATATGAAAATGATTTCTATTTTTCTTTAATATACTTGGTTTACTAACATAACCATATATTTCAAAATCATCATTTTGACATTTAACTTCTAACATATTACTCGAAACATTAAGCCCATATATTTCATGAATTGTTTTAAGTAAATTACCTCCAGCATGTGTCTCTAATACTTTTTTATCATTATTAGTTAAAGTAAAAGCAATATTTGGTTTGGATAAAGAAAGTTTTTCTAAATAAGCAATACAGTTACTTGCTTCTGTTGCTTCGCTTTTTAAATATTTAAGACGAGCTGGTGTATTATAAAATAAATTTGTAACTGTGATACTTGTTCCTTTTTTTGCACTACTTGTTTTAACTTCTAAAACTTTTCCTCCCTTTAAATGAACAAGGGTTCCTACCTCACCTTGAGATGTTTCCATCATAACTTCTGAGACGCTCGCAATAGAAGCTAAAGCTTCACCTCGAAACCCTAATGTTTCAATAAAAAATAAATCATTATCATTATAGATTTTACTTGTTGCATGTCTTTGAAAAGATAAAACAGCATCATCTTTATCCATGCCAAAACCATCATCAATAACTTGAATTAAACTTAAACCCCCATCTTTTAAATTAACTATAATTCTTTTAGATTCAGCATCTATCGCATTTTCGACGAGTTCTTTGACCACGGAGGCACATTTTTCTACGACTTCTCCCGCGGCTATTTTATTAGCTAATGCTTCATCCATTACTTTTATTTTTCGCAAAACTATCCACCTACAATACTACTTCTTATTTCTATATCCCCCGTATAAAATAAATAACCTTCTTTTTTAACCTTAATAAAACCTATTCCTTTTATAATTAAATCACTATTATTATTAACCCATATTTTCTTTAAATAATTACTTCTCTTTTTCTTTCTTACTTCAATATCATTATTAATATAAAAAGTTAAATTATTATCTCTATCCATATTTATTTTAAAATTTAAAAATAATAATTCATAATTCTCTTTTAATTGGTAACAACGGGGTTTTATTTGTTTTTTATAATTAATATTATAATCATTACTATTAATAAACCCTAGTGTATCTATAATATAAGCATCATTATATGGTACTTTTATAAAACTTAAAGTTGTATTAGCATAATTAGATACAGTAATTGTATTATTAGTTAAAGTATTAATTAAGGTGGATTTACCTGAACTGGTAAATCCACATAACATAACTTTCTTTTTTAAACTAATTAATTCTTTTAAATAATTATGATTATATTTATTATTTTTATTAAAAAAAATAATTTCTTCTTTTATATTATATATTCTTTTTATATTATTTTTTAAAGTATTTCTAATAATATTTTTAGGAATAATATCTTCTTTAGTTATAACTAATATTTTATCATTAGTTATTTTATGATAAGTATTTATTACTTCTTCATTTAAATTTAAAAAATCAGTTAGAAATAAAACAAAATATTTCTTTTGCTTTATTTTTAATAATAATTCTTCATTATTTATTTTTATATTAATAGGTATATTAGCATTATAATTTCTTATTTGAAAACATCTTTGACAATAATCTTGATGAGCATCAGGAACATAACCTTCCCTTTTTGGATCACTTGTTTGAAGTGATATACCACATCCTAAGCATTTCTTAGTCATAATATTCTCCCTTCACAAGTAAATGTTTCTTTCCTAAGTTTTTTAAAATAACTTTTTCGAAAAGACGATTAATTCTTGTTGTTATTACTTCATATTTAGCTATTGGATTAACTAAGATACTAAAAAAATTTAAACGATTAGCTCCTAGAATATCCGTGAGTAATTGATCTCCTATACAAGCTATTTCATTTTCTTTAAAATGATACATATTTAATATTTTTATATATTTTTTCTTAAATGGTTTATGGGCTCTATAAGCGGTATCAACATTTAATTTTTCTTTAAAAGGACGAAGACGGGATTTCCCACTGTTGGAGATAATAATTACTTTAAAATCATTTGTTAAATAAGCAAATAATTCTTTTAACCTTCGATCTGGTTCTTTTGTTCTATAGGAAGCACAAGTATTATCTAAATCAAATAATAAACATTTAATACCATTTTTTTTAAGTTTAGCATAATTAATTGTATATATACTTTTTTGATAAACATCAGGTATAAATAGATCCATCTAATCACTTCCATTTCACAAAAATTATATCATAAAAAAAGAGTTATTATACATCTTTTTTTCTTGATCTTTCATAATCTTCTAAATGAATTTCTAATAAAGTTTCTGTTAATGATCTAAATTCTTTTTGATCATTTAATAAAAATTCTTCATTATAAGGCATATAATCTTCTTTAATACATAAATATTTAAATAATATTGTAATAAAATAAGAATCAAATAATTTTAATATACTCATTAAATTAATATTTTGATTTTTTTCACATAATAATAAGAAATATTTAGGTAATAATTCAAATGCATAATTTTGAATAACTATACTATTATTTTTTTTAACATTATTTACTATTTTTAAAAAATAATTAAAAGCATTAATTCCTTCATATTCTAAACATTTATTTAATTCATTTACTAACTGTTCATTATATGCTACATCTTTTTCATTAACATTATTACTTTTATTACCAAATATTTTTTCATTAACTATATTACTTGTCTCTTTTGTTAGCATATAATCAACATAATTATTATTTTCTTTAAATTTTAATGTTTCTTTTAATCCTTGTAATAAAATTTCATATTCTTCTAAATTTATATAACTAACTCCTACATCATTAGTAAATATTTTAGGAAAAGAAATAGTAGATAATTTCCTTATCATATAAGATAAAACTATTTCTAATAATATAACAATTAAATTAGATGAATTAATAGTAAAAAGAATTAATAAAGTTAAAAAATAAAGTAGTTCAGCATATAAATTAGGTTCTTTTTGAATTAAATTATTACTTTTTGATTCTAATATATTTTTTAATTTATTAGCATAATAATATGGTATATCATAATTATTAAGTTTCTTTAATAATTTATTTATTACTTTTATATCATTAGTTTTATTAATATATTTACATATTTCATCTATATTCATATAAAATCTTTCCTTCTTTATAAAAAAATATCTTAATACAAAATACTTAATTTGTCTAGTGTTTTATCATTTCAACCTATCCAAGGAATATTGGCTTTGCATAACTTCCGTCTCCTTCTAAATATTCTACCGTGGATTTATAAATCATAATATTTTTTTATAATTTAACTATACAAAACAACCATAGTACAAAAATGTTCAAATGTTACTGTAACCAAACCATCATATTCTTTTTCATATTGGGCACTATCCCAATTACCAGTTGCTTCATTAAAATACATTATGGTCATGTTATTGGCATTTTTAGTCTCAAAAACAAAAGTAACTGTGACAGGGCCATCTGGTTGAGTACCATCAGCCATGTCTACGTCAAATACATCGGCACTTTTTACTTCATCAAATGAAGATATAATGTTCTTATCTAATGCTCCTGTTAAAGCATTTAAAACAGCTTCTTCTTTGGTTTCCCCAGCTTCAGATGGTTTAAATTCACTAACTACTACCTCAGTTGGAAGTCCTTCTTCATTTACAGAAGCTTGAATTCCTGGAAGTTTAAAAAAAGGATTAATTTCGAGCATTTCTGAACTTGATATTTCCACTTTACAATTCATATTACCCGTTATATTCTTTGCTGTAAGTGTTGCATTATTATTACTTAATTCACATTGTCCTTCTGTAACTTTTGCTTTTGCTAAATCATATCCTTCATCCGCAGTTAAAGTAAAAATAGCATCACTTCCTGATACTACAGTCTTAGGACTTTGATCTACATGACCTCCTGTTACTTCCAC
>CANRDD010000040.1 GCA_947629305.1 uncultured Bacilli bacterium
AAAAGGAAGTAAATAAGCTTAAGCTTGATTTACTTCCATAATAACAGGAAGAATAATAGGTCTTCTTCCTGTTAAGGTATTAATATTTAAAATAGTTATTAAAATACCATCTTGACTCATAAGTTTTCGACCTTTAATAACAACACTACCTATATCACCAATTCTTAGGTCATCAACATAAACATCGCCAGCTTGAATATGACCACCTTTTTTAACTTCACCATTTAATAATTCAATAACATCGCCATTAGCACAAATAAAGGTATTATTAGGATTAACACCACATTTAATGCCTATTTATATATTGATTTTGAGATTATTAAAAGATAATCTTTTTTTTTTTATAAATAGAAGTTCAACTTTTTAAATGTATATTTTTTTAATTATCTTCATATAATAAAAATAACAATGTTGTTATTTTGTAGATTTATGTTGTTATTATGTTGACTAGTTATTAAAAAAATGGTATTATTAATATGAAAGAAACGAGGTGTTATAAGATGGAAACATTAACAAGTGCTATTAACGTTCAAGTGGATGCAAAAGATAAGGAACAAGCTACCAATATTTTAAAAGATTTAGGCATTAATATGAGTACGTTTATAAATATGGCAATAAAACAAGTTATAAAAAAAGATGGATTACCATTTGAAGTAACTAATCCTAAGCCTAGTGATGAATTATTAGATGCTTTAAAAGAAGGCGAAGATATTATTCAAGAAATTAGAGATGGTAAAAGAACAGGATATAATAACGTTAATGAAATGTTGAGGGCCATTATAAATGATTAACTTTGATTTAGACACTAAATATAAGATTGATTTTACAAGTAATTTCAAAAAGCAATTTAAAAAAATTATAAAACAAAATAAAGATATAAATGAATTATTAGAGGTAATTACAAAATTAGCGAATTTAGAAAACTTAGATTCTAAATATCGTAATCATAATTTAATAAATGATAAAACATATAAAGATTGTTCTGAATGTCATATCAAGTCTGATTGGTTGCTTATTTATAAATATGTTGATGATAAACTGGTTTTAGTTTTATTAGCGGTTGGTAGTCATAGCGAATTGTTTAGGTAAAGTTATATGACTTCTTTTCTATATGCTCCAGTTAGAAATATATCTAAAATTTTAAGACATTAAATATATTTCATCTCTAAGTAGAGATGATTTTTTTAATTTTAATAAAAAATCAGCATAGGATTATGGTAATTGCATAAAAATAGTAATGTAAAATTTATTTTTTTGTAAATAAAAGGAAGTAAATAAGCTTAAGCTTGATTTACTTCCATAATAACAGGAAGAATAATAGGTCTTCTTCCTGTTAAGGAATTAATATAAGGTAATAATTCTAAGATAATTTGATTTTTTAAATCAGTATAACTATAACTTGATTTAGTAAAGAAGGTATTAACGATCTCAGCAATTTTTCTTTCTATTTTTTGCATTAATTCTTGATTTTCATTAACTAAAACAAAGCCTCTGGCTGTAACATTTGGTTTAAGTAATAATTTTCTAGTTAAGGTATTAATATTTAAAATAGTTATTAAAATACCATCTTGACTCATAAGTTTTCGATCTTTAATAACAACACTACCTATATCACCAATTCTTGAGCCATCAACATAAACATCACCAGCTTGAATATGACCACCTTTTTTAACTTCACCATTTAATAATTCAATAACATCACCATTAGCACAAATAAAGGTATTATTAGGATCAACTCCACATTCAACGCCAATTTGGGCATGTCTTTTAAGCATCCGATATTCACCATGCATTGGCATAAAATATTTTGGTTTAATTAACCGAAGCATCCATCTTAATTCTTCTTCTTTGGCATGGCCTGATGTATGAATATCGGTAAAATCAGAATTAGTAAAAACTCGAACACCTTTTAAATATAATTTATTAATTATTTTATTAATACTCTCGGCATTACCAGGAATAGGACTAGATGAAAATATAACTAAGTCATCATTTAAAAGAGATATTTGTTTATGTTGACCACTGGCAATGCGGGATAAAGCCGCCAAAGGTTCTCCTTGGGATCCTGTACATAAAATACAAACTTCATTTCTTTTTAAAGATTTAGCTTGATTAGCATCAATAAATAAAGTTTTATCTTTAATTAAACCATTATTTAAAGCAAGTTCCACGCTATTTTCCATACTTCGGCCAAAGACAATAATTTTTCTCCCGTATTTACGGCAAGTCTCGGCAATATGTTTAACTCTATAAATATTAGAAGCAAAAGTAGCTATAATAACGCGGCCATGATGTTTACTAATAATGTCATTTAATGTTCCATCCACGGCACTTTCACTTTTTGAATATCCTGGTGATAAAGCATTGGTTGAATCACTTAATAAAAGTGTTACGCCTTGGCTTCCAGCTTCCGCCATTTTATGGATATTTGGTGCAGGTCCAATGGGTGTTAAATCAAATTTAAAATCACCTGTTTCAAAGATGTTTCCATTTGGTGTTTTAATTAAAAGAGCAAAACTATCAGGGATAGAATGGGTTGTATTAATAAATTCAAGAGTAAAATATTTAAATTTAACAACTAAATCAGCCTTTATTGTTTCAAAATTCTTAAAATTAATATTTCTTTCTTCTAATTTTTTAACAATTAAATCTTGGGCTATTTTAGGAGCATAAATAACCGGTATATGCACAGCTTGAAGTAAAAAAGGAATACCTCCAATGTGATCTTCATGCCCATGGGTTATAAATAAAGCCTTAATTTTATGTTCATTCTTTTTTAAATAAGAAACATCTTGAATAACATAATCAACACCTAAAAGATTATCTTCCGGAAACATTACTCCTGCATCAATAATAATTATTTCGTTTAAGTGTTCAACAATATACATATTTTTTCCAACTTCACCTAAACCACCTAAAGCCACGACCAAAGTGGCATTTGTATTTTCTTTCATAATAAAATTTTCCTTCTTTCTTATCTAAAAAGTTTTTTTAACTAAGAATCATTATAACAAAAAAAGAATAATTTGTCTATTATTTATTTTTTTGATATGATATAGATAAGAAAGAAGGAAAAGAAAATGGGATTTTTTCATAAATTAAAAAATATTATAAGTAAGAAAGAGAATAATGATAATAAAGATATAGAAAAATATGATAAAGGATTAGAAAAAACAAGAGATGAGTTTGTATCAAAATTAAATATATTAGGATTAAAATATACGAAAGTTAATGAAGAATATTTTGAAGAATTAGAAAATATTTTGATTAATGCCGACATTGGGGTTAAAACCGTCATGGATTTTATGGATCGTTTAAGAAAAAGAGTTAAACAAGAAAATATAACAGATACAAATTATTTAAAAGAAGTTATTGTTGATGAATTATTTATTATTTATGTTAATGGAGAAAATATAACTAGTAAAATAAATATGGCTGAATCTGGTCCTACTGTTATCTTAGTTATTGGTGTAAATGGGGTTGGCAAAACAACTAGTATTGCTAAACTTGCTTATAAATACCAAAAGGAAGGTAAAAAGGTCATGCTTGTTGCCGCGGATACCTTTAGAGCTGGGGCAGTAGAACAACTTAAAATATGGAGCGAAAGAATTAATACTTTATTTTATGGGAAAGAAAATATTGATCCAGCTGGAGTAGTTTATGATGGCTTAAAGGAAGCTTTAAAAGAAGAGGTTGATATTGTTTTAATTGATACCGCGGGTAGACTTCATAATAAAGTTAATTTAATGAATGAACTTGCGAAAATAAATAAGGTAATTGGCAATATAGTTCCTAGTGCTCCTCATGAAACTTTGCTCGTAATTGATGCTTCCACAGGTCAAAATGGGATTATGCAAGCCCAAGCTTTTCAAGAAATTACAAATATCACGGGAATAATACTCACTAAACTTGATGGCACAGCTAAAGGAGGAATTGTTTTAGCTATTAAAGAATCTGTTAATATCCCCGTTAAATTTGTTGGTTTAGGAGAACAAATGACGGATTTAATAACATTTGATATTGAGGATTATATATATGGTTTATTTAAGGATATGATGTAGATGGAAAAATTTATTTATTATAATAATTTATTTATAATTTATAAAGATTTATTAACAGTTAAAAATAAAGAAATATTTAGTTATTATTATGAGGATAATTTATCTTTACAAGAAATCGGGGATATGTTAAATGTTTCTAAAAGTTATGTTGGTCATGTTATTAAAACTTGTGAAAAGAAATTAAATGATTTAGAAAGTAAATTAAAAATATATCATAATAAACAAAAATTAAATGCTTTATTAGAATATGATAATATTATAAAAATAAAAGAAGAATTAAAGAAAATTTTAGATTTTTAATATAAAGTATGCTAAAATAGGAAAAGGATGTGAGATATATGAAAGTAAGAACAAGATTTGCCCCAAGTCCAACAGGATTTATGCATATAGGTAATTTAAGAACAGCGATATTTGAATATTTATTAGCTCGGAAATATGATGGGGATTTTATTTTAAGAATTGAAGATACTGATCAAACGAGAAAAGTAGAAGGAGCTATTGATTTTATTTATCAAACATTAGAATTATGTGGTTTTAAAATTGATGAAGGACCAAATAATGCCAAAGAATATGGACCATATATTCAAAGTGAAAGAAAAGATATATATAAGAAATATGCTTTAGATTTAGTTGAAAAAGGAAAAGCTTATTATTGTTTTTGTACAGAAGAAGAGCTAGATGCTATGCGGCAAAGAGCAAATGAAAGAAAGAAACCATTTTTATATGATGGAAGATGTAGTCGTTTAAGTAAAGAACAAATAGAAGAAAATTTAAAGAATAATGTTCCTTATGTTATAAGACAAAAGATGCCGAAAGAGGGATTTACTATTGTTGAAGATGTTATCTATGGTAAAATAAAAATAGATAATAGTATTTTAGATGATCAAATATTACTTAAAAGTGATGGTTATCCAACTTATAATTTTGCTAATGTTGTTGATGATCATTTGATGGCTATAACTCATGTTATAAGAGGAAAAGAATATTTAGATCAAACAGCTAAATATAATTTATTATATGAAGCTTTTGGTTGGGATAAACCAAAGTATATTCATGTGGCCATGGTTTTAGGTGAAGATGGCAATAAATTATCGAAAAGAAATGGTGATGCTTCATTCATGGATTTATATAATCAAGGTTATTTACCTGAAGCTATTGTTAATTATTTAGTATTACTTGGTTGGAGTCCAGCTAATAATGAAGAAATATTTAGTATGGATGAATTAATTAAGAATTTTGATGAAACAAGAATTAGTAAATCATCTAGTAGTTATGATGTCAAAAAATTAAATTGGTTTAATGCCCATTATATAAAGGGGATGGATGAAGAAAAATATTTAAATTGGATTAAAAAATATTTTCATAAAGATATTAAAGATAAAGATGAAGAATGGTTAAATAAATTATTATTAGTATATCGAGATCATATATCTTATGGGGAAGAAATAAATAAAGTTGTGGAAGAATTTTTTGCTCCATATCATATTGATGAAGAATGTCAAGAATTTTTAAAGAGTGATCCAATTATAGAAGATGTTTTAAAAACATTTAAAGAAGAAATAATGTCATTAGATAATTGGACAAGTGAAAATATAAATAATGCTATCATGAGAACTAAAGAAAAGACTAATGCTAAAGGAAAATTATTGTTTATGCCAATTAGAATTAAAGCCAGTGGTTATATGCATGGACCAGAGCTTGCTGATACCCTTTATTTAATTGGAAAAGATGAAATATTAAAAAGATTATAAAAAGAGGTTAAAATGATTAGATTAATTAAATTTATAATATTGATGGGAGTTTTAATATTTATTGGTTTTTGTGGTTATAAATTTTTCTTTGATTGTAATGAAAAAGTAACAGACTTTGGTAAATATTTTGTTTTAGAAGGATATGATTATGCTAAAGTTGGTGATATTTTAACAGTAAAATTATTAAAAATAGAAGATAATCGTTGTTTAGAAGAATCTTGTGAAAGAGAAGGACAATTTGTTGTTAAATTTTTAGTTAAAGATGATAGACATATTGCCATTGAAAAATTAGGAAGTTTAAGTGAATCAAAAAAAGATTTAACTGATCATAAACTTAATTATAGTATTGAATTAATTGAAACAGATGGGAAAAGTGCGACCTTTAATGTGGAAAATATAAGTAAGAAAAAATAAGAAAGAGGTTTTAAAGAATGAAAATCTATAATACATTAACAAGAAAAATAGAAGAATTTATTCCTTGGCAAGAAAATCATGTTGGTTTTTATACCTGTGGACCAACTGTTTATCATTATGCCCATATAGGAAATATTCGCAGTTATATTTGTCATGATATTTTAGATCGAACATTAAGATATTTAGGTTATGATGTTTTAAGAGTTATGAATATAACGGATGTAGGCCATTTATCTAGTGATTCAGATTCAGGTGTTGATAAAATGGTTGCCTCCGCGGAAAAAGAACATAAGTCTGTCTTGGATATTGCTAAGTATTATACAGATGCTTTCTTTCAAGACTTTACTTTAGTTAATTGCCGGATGCCTGATGTTGTGAGTCCGGCAACCAATCATATCGAAGACTATATTAAAATAATTAGCAAATTATTAGATACAGGTTATGCTTATATTTCGGGAGGTAATGTTTATTTTGATACAACAAAATTAAAAGATTATTATAAATTAACGAATCATGAAGCAGATGAAATGGTCGTGGGTGTAAGAGAAGGAGTTGAAGCTGATAGTTCTAAACATAATCAAAATGATTTTGTTTTATGGTTTACAAAGTCCAAATTTAGTGAACAAGAACTTAAATGGGAAAGTCCTTGGGGTTTAGGTTATCCTGGCTGGCATATTGAGTGCAGTGGCATTAGTTTAAAATATTTAGGTGAATATTTAGATATCCATGGAGGTGGAGTTGATAACATTTTTCCTCATCATACCAATGAAATTGCCCAAAGTGAATCTTATCTTGGTCATGACTGGTGTAAATATTGGTTTCATGTTGAACACTTAAATGATGAAGAAGGAAAAATGAGTAAAAGTAAAGGAGCTATTTTAACAGTTACTAGTTTAAAAGAACAAGGTTATAATCCTTTAGCTTTTCGTTATATGTGTTTACTTAGTCATTACCGCAAACAATTAGTTTTTTCTTATGATTCTCTCGAAGGTGCATCTAATGCTTATAAAAAATTAAAAAATAAATGTTTATCTTTAAAATCTAATAATAAAATAAATCAAGAATTATTTTCTTCTTGGGATAAGTTATTTAAAGAAGCTTTAGAAGATGATTTAAATACCGCGAATGCTTTAACCATTCTTTATGATTTACTTAAAAGTGATGTTGATGATAGTACTAAATATGCTCTTATTTCTTCTTGGGATAATGTATTAGCTTTAGATTTATTAAAACAAGAGAAAATAGCTAATGATTTAGAAGAATATATATTAAAAAAAATAGAAGAAAGAAAAAGAGCTAAAGATAATAAAGATTATGATAAAGCTGATAAAATAAGAAAAGAATTAGAAGAACAAGGTATTGTTTTAAAAGATACAAGGGAAGGAACTACTTACGAATTAAAGTAAGTAGTTTTTAGGTAAATATATGGAATATAAAGAAGTAATTAAGAAAATATGTGAGGAAGAAAATATTAAATTAAATATTGTATCTAATAATTGGATTTATATTTTAGAAAAGAATAATATTATAAAATATATTGTAGGTTATACATTTGGTTTAAATAAAGATAGTATAGCTAAAATATTAGATGATAAATATGCTTTATATTCTATTCTTTATAAATTTAATATTCCTATTATAGAACATAATTTATTATATAAAAATTATAATAAACTATTAGTAAAAGAATTATTTCTTAAATATAATAAAGATATAGTTATTAAAGCTAATATGAGTTTTGGAGGAAAAGATGTATATCATCTTAAATCTTTAAAAGAATTATATAAAGTAATGGATAAATTATTTATTAAAAATTATTCGCTTAGTTTATGTCCTTATCAAGATATTAATACTGAATATAGAATTATTGTATTAAATAAAGATATTAAATTAATATATAAAAAAATAAAACCAATTGTTATTGGAGATGGCAAAAGTACTTATCAAGAATTATTAGAAAGATTTAATCCTAATTATTTTAAAAATAAGAATATATCTCATAAAATAATAAAAAAAGGAAGAATAAAAGAATATAACTGGCAATTTAATTTATCTAAAGGAGCAATGGCTCAAGAAGAAAATAATCAAGATGTTATTAAAGAATTAAAGAAAATAGTTAAAATGATTTTAAAGGTTATCGATATAAATTTTGCTAGTATAGATATAGCTTTAATTAATAATGAATATAAAGTATTAGAAATAAATAATGGAGTAACATTAACAAAATATATGAATATTTCTTTCGAAAATGAAAAAAAGGTTTATAATATATATAAAGATGCAATAAAGGAATTATTTAAATAGAAAGGGTTAGAAAATGAATACTATATATTATAATAAAGATAATATTAATTATAAAGAAATAGTAAATATTTTAAAAAATGATGGTGTAGGAATAATACCAACTGAAACTGTCTATGGTATTATAGGAAATAGTTGTAGTAATAAAGCTATAAAAAGAATATATGATATAAAGAAAAGAAATAGTCAGAAAGCATTAATAGTATTAATATCATCTTTTAATATGTTAGAAAATATTGGTATTAATATAAGTAAAGAAGAAGAAAAATTAATGCATAAGTTTTGGCCTGGAGCATTAACAATTATATTTGATATTAAAGATAATTTTCATTTAAGTAATCTTGTTCTAGCTGGACAAGATACCATAGCTATAAGATATACTAGTAATGAAAATTTACAAAAGATAATTGAATTATTAGGTTATCCCGTAGTAGCTCCTAGTGCTAATTTAGAAGGAGATGAAACAGGTATCAATCCTGATAAAATAAAAGAAAGTTTTGATCATAAAGTTGATTTTTTTGTTAATCAAGGAATAATTGATAATAATACTTGTTCAACTTTAGTTAAAGTAACAAGGGAAGGAATAAAAATACTTCGGGAAGGTGTTATTACTAAAGAGAATTTAATTAAAGAAGGTTTTATAGTTATTTAAAGAAAGTTTAAAAAGGGTGAGAAATAATGTTTATTAATATAGTAATATTAATTATAAGTTTTATTGTTTTAATTAAAGGAGCAGATGTTTTTGTTGATGGAGCAAGTAATTTAGCTCAAAATTTTAAAATATCGAAGATGTTAATTGGTTTAACTATTGTTTCCTTTGGAACTAGTGCTCCTGAATTTGCTGTTAGTATTAAGTCTATCATATCAGGAGCTGGGGATATTGTTCTTGGTAACGTTGTTGGTAGTAATATTATTAATATTTTATTAATACTTGGTTTAAGTAGTTTAGTTCATGAATTAACAGTTAAAAATAATACTGTAAAAAAAGAATTACCTATTACTTTACTTCTTACAACTTTATTAGTTGTTTTAATGAATGATAAAATATTAAATGGTCAAACTAATATTTTAACTAGAGGTGATGGTATAGCTCTTTTATTATTCTTCTGTGTTTTTATTTATTATTTATTTACTATGATGCGAAATAAAATTGATGAAGATAATGATAATACACCTAAATATTCTTTATTGAAATCTATTATTCTTACAGTCACTGGTATTGTAGCTATTGTTTTAGGAAGTCATTTTGTTGTTGAAAGTTCAAGTTTTATTGCAACTAAATTAGGTGTAAGTCAAAGAATAATTGGTTTAACTATTATTGCTTTAGGTACATCTTTACCTGAACTTGTAACATCGGTCATGGCTAGTAAAAAAGGAGAATATGATATTGCTATTGGTAATATTGTTGGTAGTAATATCTTTAATATTAGTATAGTTTTAGGTTTACCTGTTGCTTTATTTGGTAATATTAATGTTGGTCAATTTAATATTTTAGACTTAACTGTTTTATTAACATCAGCTTTTGCTTTATATATCTTTGCTGCTTGGGATCATAAATTAAGAAAATCAGAAGGAATAGTTTTTTTACTTATCTTTGTATTTTATTATACAATGATTTTAATTTAAAATATGTTCCTTTTAACATACAAATACGTCATAATTGTATGTAGAAAGAAATATGTTGTCACAATGTGAAAATGTGAAATCAAAATTATTAACATAGTCTATAATATTTGTTGTATTTATCTGGTACCTAGGAAACTTTTGAAGCCCTAGGTCATTTTTTTATCATTTCCATTTTTATTAAAATATGATAATATATAGGACGTGATGTGGTATGAAAAAAATAATTATAATTATGATTTTATCTTTATTTTTATCTGGATGTGGTCAAAAAGTATCTCAAAATTATGATATAGACTTAGAAGAACTTTATAAAAATGAAGAATATGATGAACCAAAAGAAGAAACAAATACTAAACCAAGTGATAATACATCAACTTCAAAAGGTGATACAAATAGTAAACCTAGTTCTAATGCAACAACTTCAAAAGGTGATACAAATAGTAAACCTAGTTCAAGTACGACAACTTCTAAAGGTGATACAAATAGTAAAACTAGTTCTAATGCAACAACTTCTAAAGATAATACAAGTAGTAAACCAAGTATTAGTACAACACCATCTAAAGATAATACACCTAGTGTAAATGATAAAGTAAGTTATTCTACTAAAGATATTAAAGCTATAAATAGTATGGAAAATATTAATAAAGAAGTAGATAATTTATTAAATGAAGGTAGTAGTCAAAGTACTAAGGATAAAGCTAAAGGAGTATTTATTACTTTGGTTGATTTTGTTTTCTATGATGGCGAAATTAATGGAGTAACTTTTAATGAACTAACAGATTCAGGAAAAGCTAAAGTCTTAGAACTTATTAATACTATTGATGAAAAAATAGAAAAACATTTTCCTGGTTATAAAGAAACTATTTCTTCTAAAACAAGCGAGGCTTTTCAAAAAGCTAGTGATTTAATTAAAAAAGGTGCTAAGAATATTAGTGACTTTGCTCAAGAAAAACTAGGAGAAGAAAATTATCAAGAAATAATTGATGCTAAAGATGAACTTGTAACTTATACAAAAAATGCTTTATCTTTATTTGGAAATGTTGGTAGTAATTTATTTAGTAAAGCTAAAGATAAATTAAGTAATTGGTATGAAAATTTTAAAAATAATAATTAAAAAAATTAATTATTATTTTTCAGGATAAACGCATGAAAATTTTTTAGTTAAGTCTATGCTTGATCTTCAAGCATAGACTTAATTTGTTTGGTATTAA
>CANRDD010000041.1 GCA_947629305.1 uncultured Bacilli bacterium
TGTATCTAGCTTCTTTATTTTATCATATTATTTCTTTATTTTCTATAGTTTCATCAGCACTTTAGTTGATTAGAGACAAATTATTTACATTTAAAATAATACCTATGTAAGGCTTTAATTTATCTTTATAGTCTATATTTTGAACTTTATTATCAAACAATTTTAAATATTCAACATAATCTTTATCTATTACATCCCCCATATTTAGATAAAAAAAGATGGTTATCCATCTCTTTTAAGCCCGTTTTTGTCTGGCTACGGTAAAACCTGCTTTATAAGCCCGTTTTTGTCTGGCTACGGTAAAACCTACTTTATATCAAAATAATTTCTTGATACAATTGTATTCTATAATATTTATTAATATTTGTCAAATACCTTAGGTATCTATGAATAAAACTAGAGTTAGCTCTCTAGTTTCTTTTTTAGGTTTCTGTTGATGGCCTAAATTACCGCTTTTTTTATAACATTACCAGATCATATTTAATTATGAGAATCAATAATAATAGTTACAGGTCCATCATTTTGAATTGCTACTTGCATATCAGATCCAAATATACCAGTTGCAACAGGAACAAATTCTTTTAATTTATTATTAAAATCATTATATAATTTAATAGCTTCATTTCCATTTAAAGCTTTAATATAAGATGGTCTATTTCCTTTTTTAGAATCAGCATATAAAGTAAATTGACTAATAGATAAAATACTACCCTTTATATCTAAAATAGATTTATTCATAACACCATTTTCATCATCAAATATTCTTAAATTAAGACATTTCTTAACAATATAATCAATATCTTTTATTGTATCATTATCCGTAAATGCAACTAATATAACTAAACCAAAAGGAATTTCTCCCACTAATTTTCCATCTACTTCTACTTTACTATATTTACTTCTTTGAATAACTACTTTCATTATTAACCTACCATTTGTTTAACATCTGTAACATAACTTAATTTTCTTAAAGCATTACATACATTTTCTAAATTATCTTTATTTTTAATTTTAATATTTATTTCATATATAGTTTCATTATCATTTTCAAATGTATTACATGATTTAACATAAGCATCTTTTTTCCCAATTTCTGCAATAACATCAGCAAGAATATTTGTATTATTTTTAGTATATATATAAATATTAGTATAATAATAATTTAAATTATTAAATTCATTCCAAGAAACATTAACTAATCTATTTTTCTTATTTTCGATATTATGACAATTCTTTTTATGAATACTAATACCATCAGATCTAGTAATATAACCAATTATTTCATCACCTTTAACAGGTAGGCAACATTTAGCAATATTTACCATAACATTACCAATACCTTCTACTAAAATATCACTTTTATAATTAGTTTTAGGATTAATATTTTTTCTTTCTAATAATATATCATTTACTTCACTTTTTTCATCTTTAGTTAAATTAATAATATAACTTGGCGTAAATCTTAAAGAACCAATAGCTAAATATAAATCATCTAAATCATTTAATTTTAAATCTTTCATTATTTTCGTAATTGTATCATTAGTTAATATATCATTAAAAGATAATTTTCTTTTTCTTAATTCTTTTTCTAAGATATCTTTACCTTTAGTAATATATTCTTCTTTATCTTTTTTACTAAAATAAGCTTTTATTTTATTTTTAGCTTGAGGAGTTTTAACAATATTAAGCCAGTCTTTATTTGGTTTAGCTGTTTGACTTGTTTTAATTTTAACGATATCATCATTTTGCAGTTCATAAGATAAAGGTACTATTTGATCATTAACGATAGCTCCAACCGTAGTATCCCCGACTTTGGAATGAATACGGTAAGCAAAATCTAAGGGTGTTGAGCCAATAGGTAGTTCCACGACATCCCCTTTTGGGGTATAAACATAAATTAAATCACTAAATAAATTTGATTTAACATTACTTTCAAAGTCTTCATCTTCTAAATTTTCTCCTGCTTCTATTGTATTGCGGAACATTTCCAATTTTTGTTCCATCATACTTTGGATTTTTTTTGTTCCTTTTTCTTTGTATGACCAATGGCTCGCAATACCTTTCTCAGCAATTTCATCCATTTCATAAGTTCTTACTTGAATTTCAAAGACATGCCCATTGTTACCAAAGACGGTTGTATGAAGAGACTGATACATATTTTCTTTAGGAGAGGCAATATAATCTTTAAAACGTTTTTGCATTGGTCTAAAACGGGAATGAATTAAACCAATCACGGCATAACAATCAGCTTCCGTATCAACAAAGACTCTTAAAGCTAAAATATCATATATATTATCCCATTTCTTCCCATTATTTAATTTATTATAAATACTATAAACACTTTTAACTCGGCCTTTAATCTTAAATTTAATTCCTGCTTCTGTCAGAAGTTCAATAATACTTTCTTTCATTTCTTCTAAGTATTCATTTAATTCTTCAACTGTATCATTTAATTTTTCTAATATATCATTATATACATCAGGTTTTAAATAATATAAACTTAAATTTTCTAATTCACTTTTTAAAGAATTAATCCCAAGTCTATGGGCAATAGGAACTAAAATATCTAATGTTTCTTGAGCTTTTTGTTTTTGCTTTTTAGGGTTAATAGCCCAATTAGTTCGCATATTATGAAGCCGGTCAGCTAGTTTAATATATAAAACACGAACATCTTCAGCTAAACCCACTAAGATTTTTCTTAAATAAATAATTGATGATTCATTATTATCAGGTAATTCTAATTTGTTAATTTTCGATATAGATTGCACAATTAAAGCTACTTCAGAACCAAAATTATCTTCAATATCTTTATAAGTAGAATTACCATTGTTAATTACTTCATGCAAAAAAGCCGCGATAATAGTTGTATCATCAACATTTAAATCAAGTAATATTTTTACAACTTCTAAAGGATGCGTAATGTAAGGATCACCCGTTAATCTTTGCATATCTTTATGTTCATTATAAGCATATTCATAAGCTTTCTTTATTTCTTTATAACCAGTTCTTTTTTTTAAACTATCTTCTAAACTAGCAAATGTAATATTATCTTTATCTTTCATTAAGGAACCTCACTTTTGTTTTTCTTTTTTAATAATATTTAACATATATTTATTATATAACAAAATAAGGAATTTTACGAGGCTATTTATGAAAAAAAATCTCTTTTTAAAATCAACTTTTATTTTATTAATAAGTGGTTTTTTAACAAAAGCTATTGGTTTTATTATTCGTATATCTTATACAAGAATAATTGGTCCATATGGTATTAGTTTATATACAATTGCTAGTCCGACATATTCTCTTCTTCTAACAATAGCTCCTCTTTCTATTCCTATAGCTATATCTAAATTAGTGGCTGAGAATAAAGGAAGAAGTATTAGAATTTTAACTAATGCTGCCTTTATTATTATAACAATAAATTTTATTCTAATTATTTTAATGCTTTTTATGCATGATTTTATTGCTACAAATCTATTAAAAGAACCTAAAGCTGGGATTATTCTTTTAGCTATGGCTTTAACTCTTCCCTTTGTTTCTATATCAAGTGTTTTAAAAGGTTATTTTGCCGGCAAACAAAATTTAGTTCCCCATGCCACAAGTAATGTTATTGAACAAATTATTAGACTAATTATTATTGTAATTTTCCTGCCTCTTTTAATGAAAAAATCAGTTATGCATGCTGTCTTAGGTTTAGTCTTATTAACTATTGTCTCCGAGATCTGTAGTATTATTGTCTTTTTCTTCTTTTTACCTAAAAAAATAAATTTTAAAAATACTAAAATAAGTCCTAATATGGAAATAACCCATAGTATATTAGATATATCTTTACCAACTGTATCAGGGAGAATAATTGGTAATATTGGTTATTTTTTTGAACCTATTATTTTAACTAATCTTTTATTATATTCTGGTTATTCTAATAATTATATTTTAACTGAATATGGTATATATAATGCTTATAGTTTATCATTATTAACAATGCCATCATTTTTTATCTCAGCAATATCGACATCATTATTACCTGAATTAAGTAAATATAATGCTAAAGGTAACAAAGAAAAAGTAATTAAAAGAATTAAACAAGGTTTATTATTTGCTTTTTTAACTGGTTTAATATTTTCATCTTTAATATTTATTTTTAGAGATAATTTATTATTTACTTTATATGGATCAACATCAGGTAGTAATTATATTAAAATATTAGCTCCCTTTTTTGTCTTATTTTATTTAGAAGGAGTATTAACAGCATCTCTTCAAGCCTTAGGTTTAGCCAAAAAAACAATGCAAATATCTTTATATGGCGTTATTATTAAATTAATTATCTTGAGTTTATTTTCTCTTTGTCATATTGGTTTATATAGTTTAGTTATATCAGAAATAATTAATATCTTATTTGTTGTCTTCTTAAATTTTTATTATTTGAAAAAAGCTCTAAATTAAAAAAAAAAGATTATTTACATCTTTTTTCTTACAAGGGTTTGAACCTTATTATCTTGGGTAAAAGAATGAAAATATTCTTCACTACCAAAAGTATCTTGAACATTATATGTTTTTTCTCTTATTTGCACCTTAAGTTTTTCTAATTCTTGCCAATAACTAAAGTTTTCATTTAAACCATAAGAATATTTTAAATCATGTAAATAACTTTTTCCTAAATTATATAAATTTATTTTTTCCGATTCTAAATTAATATGAGGATTATTTTTAATAATAGTATATAATGAACCAATTTCTTGAATGAAAAGATCAACTTGTTCTTGAGAATGACTTAAATTATTGGCTAAATCTATTAACTTCCGATAAAAATCTTCTGATAATTTTTGAATGTAAGTATCATTTACATTTGTAGCAACTTTAATACCCCAGAAGGAAAATGCACTTATACCCAAGACTAAAGAAGCATAAGCAAGCCAAGATTCAATACCAAAATCGCATAAAACAATTGTAAAAAAAACTCCAAACGTCATGCCAAGAATAGAAAAAAAGTTTTCAAAATAAGGAGTAAGCACGGATTTTATGTCTTCTTTTAAACTTTGATATTCTACTTCATCTCTTGTATTTAAATTATCTAAAATATATCTTATTTCTTCAATTGATACATCTTTTTCTTTAAAAATTTTTTTCATTATTTCATTAAAGTTCATATATATCCCCCTTAAAAACACTAGATATTATACTATATAATTATATAAATGTCAAATTTGTGTAAATTATTTTTATGTAAAAAAGATTGATTTTTATTACAATTTTAGTTTATAATATATATGTAAGCGTTGCCGGCAAGGTAACGTCATGGGTATGACGATCCTACTTATGGGATTCGTCTTTTTTTGTTAAATACCGAAAAAAAAGATATATAACAATTATAACTATATGTTCATTTATTTCAATGCTCATAATCACGTCACTTCCTTACTTCATCCCTAATCCCCAGTACAAATCTTTTAAGATCAACCAAAAATAGAATCCCTCATAAAAAAGTAAGACGTTTCCCTCCGACAACAAATATTTATTATATATTAAAAAAATTAAGTTGCAAGGGTTTCGACATCCTTCGACAAAACTTTTATAAATTTGTAATTTATATTATATTATTAAAGTTATTTTAGTATAGCTATTACCTATTTCAAAAAAGCATTCCTTTTTTAGAATGCTTTATTTTTCCTTTTCAACTTCTTGTTTTAATTCATACAAATAATTAAGGGCATCAATTGGTGTCATTTTTAAAGGATCAATACTTTGTAATTTTTCTTTAATAATATTTTCTTTTTTAACTGGTTCAGCAAAAGATAATTGCATTTGCACAACATTACTTTCATTTTTCTTTTTATTTTGACTTTCATATTCATTTAAAATATCTTTAGCTCTATCTAATAATTCATCTGGCATTTTAGCAAGTCTTGCAACATGAATACCATAACTTTTATCAACTGAACCAGGTTTTACTTTATGAAGAAAAGTAATACTATCACCCTCTTCTATAGCACTAACATGCACATTTTTAATATCATTAAATTTACGATCTAATTTTGTTAATTCATGATAATGGGTGGAAAATAAAGTTTTAGCATGAATATTTTTACTAATATATTCAAGGATAGCTTGGGCTAGACTCATTCCATCATAAGTTGCTGTACCTCTTCCTAGTTCATCAAATAAAATTAAAGAATCTTTGGTGGCATTAACAATAGCATTTCTTGCTTCTTTCATTTCCACCATGAAAGTTGACTCACCACTTACTAAATCATCACTAGCTCCAATTCGGGTAAATATTCTATCCATGATTGGAAGATTTGCTTCTTTCGCAGGAACAAAAGATCCCATTTGCGCCATGATAATAATTATCGCTAGTTGCCGCATATAAGTTGATTTACCACTCATATTTGGCCCTGTTATTAATAATATATCGGTATCTTTATCCATCAAACAGTCATTAGCAACATAGGCATTTTTACTTACAACTTCAACAACAGGGTGCCGGCCATCAACAATTTTTATCTGTCCATCATGATTTAAAGTTGGTTTAACTAAATTATATTCTTCACTACAAACCGCTAAGGAAGTAATAGCATCAACTTCACTTAAAGCCTCTGCAGTAGCCTTTAACTTAAGGACTTCTTTTTTTAAAGTATTTCTAATATCATTAAATAAATTATATTCTAAATCAATAATTTTTTCTTCGGCATTTAGTATTAAAGATTCTTTTTCTTTTAAATCGGGTGATATATATCTTTCACAATTAGTTAACGTTTGTTTTCTTGACCAATTAAATTCATCTTTAATTAATCCTTTTTGCCCATTTGGAACTTCAATAAAATAACCAAATACTTTATTAAAACCAATTTTTAAATTTTTAATACCTGTTTCTTCTTTAATTTTAGCTTCAAATTTAGCCACAAAATCTTTACCATTTTTTCTAATACTTTTTAATTCATCTAATTCTTCATTAAATCCTTCTTTAATAATTCCTCCTTCTTTAATACCTATAGGAGGATTATCCACAATGGCTTTTTCTAATAAATCATATATTTCAAAATGAGTATTAAGTTCATAATTAAAATCTAATTTATTTAATATATCTTTTATATCTGGTAAATATTTAAGACTTAATTTTAATTGAATTAAATCTCTAGCATTTAATGATCCATTTATTATTTTCCCTGCTAAACGTTCTATATCATATATTTCATATAAATATTTTCTTAATTCATCTTTTAATATAAACTCATTATTTAATTTTTCTATTTTTTGATATCTAGCTAATATTTGTTCTTCTTTTTTTAAAGGATTAAGAAGCCAAGTTTTAAGTAATCTACTACCCATGGCTGTTTTACATTTATCTAATAGCCATATAAGAGAATATGTTCTTTCTTTTAAACGAATTGTTTCGACCAATTCTAAGTTACGAATCGTATGCACATCCATTTCTAAATAATCATTCACATTTATTATTTCTAATTTATTAATATAGGTTAAATCTTTTAATTGGCGAACATTTAAATAATAGAATAAATGCATTACCCCACTTTTAACTCTAATATCACTAATTGTATCTAAAAATTCTTGATATTTAAAATCCATATAATCTTCGGATATAGTTACTTCAATATGATAAGTATTTTTAAATAAATCTATTAATTCTGTTTGTAAGTTATCTTGAAAAACTACTTCTTTAATATTATAACTTAATATTTCATTAACTAAAACTTCCTTTTGGGGTAATATACTTAAACTAGCTAAATAACCTGTAGAAATATCCATGATAGTTAAAATATAAGTATCAGAAAAGAAAAGAACACTAGCAATATAAGAGGCATCTAAATCATTTAATAGTTCATTATCAGCGATAGTACCTTTGGAATAAACAGCAACTACTCCTCTTTTAACCATACTTGTCGTGGTTTTAGGATCTTCTAATTGTTCACAGACTGCCACCCTGTAACCTTTATTAACTAATTTTTCAATATAGTTCATGACAGTATGATGAGGAACACCACACATAGGTACTCTTTCATCAAGTCCAGCAACTCTTCCTGTTAAAGTTAATTCCAGTTCTCTCGAGGCTGTAAGACCATCTTCAAAAAATAATTCGTAAAAGTCTCCTAAACGATAAAATAAAAGTTCATTAGGATACTTATCTTTTATTTCCATGTATTGAGCCATCATGGGACTTAATTTTTTTCTGTCTACTTCGCTTCTTTTCATAACTACACCTGTATGAATTATTATAAAACAAATTATTATATTTTTCTATTATTAATTTTTTGTAATGATTAAAACTAAGGTAATCGATAATAAAGTGTAAAATATTGTAAAATTTTTAAAAAATTTAAAGCAAAAAAAAGGAAATTGGGCATCTGTCGGATTATATAGATATGAAAGGAGAAATTATGCAAGATTTAAAAGAGAAAAAAACGGAGCAAAATCAACACAATCAAAGAAGAAAAAATGATGAGTTCTTAGCTCTTAAAGTTGACCGTATATTTAAAACTATTTGTTTGGATGAAAAAGAACATTTTGATTTATTAAATTGTATTTTAAGTGAAATATTAGATATGAAAATAAAAATCAATGCTGTTCGTTATAATGAATTACCGGTTAATACAAAGTATGAAAAGGTAAAAATATTAGATGTTATAGTTAGTAATGGTTATGAAAACTATGATATTGAAATAAATGCCGAGACAAATAAAGTTATGCGTCAACGAAACTTTGCTTATTTATCCGCTTGTTTTAACCAAGACGTCTATCGTGGCGAAGATTATGATCCTAATACTAAATATATTCAAGTTAATATCAATTGGAATCAAGGATATAAAAAGACATTAATTAAAACTTATCGATTAAGTAATGTTGTAGATCCAAGTGATTTATATATTGAAAATTTTCTAATTGTGGAATTTAATATGGACAGACTTAGCTACGAATGGTACAATAATAATGAAATATTAATAAACAAATATATGCATGTATTATTATTAGATTTAGACGAGGAAGGTTTAAAAAAATTAAAAAGTGAGGATGAGATTGTGAATAAGTATAAAAAGAGGATAATGAAAATTAATAAAGACAGTGATTTTGTTTGGTATACGCCTGAGGAAGAAGAAAGAATGTTACGAAGAAGTGAACATAAATATTATAAATCTGAAGGGTTTAAAGAAGGATTTAACGAAGGCTATGAAAAAATAATAAAAAAAATGGCTGCAGAAGGTTCTTCATATGAGTATATATCTAAAGTAAGTGATTTATCTGTGGATGAAGTAAAAAAGATATTAAATAATTGATATCTTTTTTTAAGAATATTAAAACCTTGATTTATATATTGAAAAATTTAAGTTTGTGAATGTTAATATGGATAAAATTTAACGTAAGAATTGAACAATAATAATGAAAAGTTAATTAATAAAATATATGAATGTATTATTAGCTTTAAACAAAGAAAATTAAAAAAATTAAAAAGTGAGGATGAGATTGTGAATAAGTATAAAAAGAGGATAATGAAGATTAATAAAGACAGTGATTTTGTTTGGTATACGCCTGAGGAAGAAGAAAGAATGTTACGAAGAAGTGAACATAAATATTATAAATCTGAAGGGTTTAAAGAAGGAGAACAAAAAACTAAAAAAGAAATAATTAAAAATATGGCATCAGAAGGTTTTTCTTATGATATTATATCTAAATTAAGTAATTCATCTCTAGATGAAGTAAAAAGGATATTAAATAATTAATACCCTTTTTATTTTAATGTATCTAAATATTCGATAGCTTCTGAAAATGTTGCTACACTTTTAATTTTAATATCTAATTTTCTTTCTTCTTGGACCTTTAAAGCTTCTTCTTCATTTTCCTTAGGACATAAGAACACATCTGCTTTCTTTTTAGCTGCTCCTAAAAGCTTATATTTAACCCCATCTATTTCTCCAACATTTCCATTTGGATCAATAGTTCCTGTCCCCACAATTTTTAAACCATGGGTAATATCTTCTTTAATTAATTCATTATAAATAGCTAAGGATAGCATTAAACCACCAGATGATCCTGATTCATTACTTTTAGTTTTAACATTTAATTTAGGATTGACATCATAATCATAAGTTATTAAAAAAGCTATTCCAACTTTAAGACCATCTTCCGTATTATAAATTTTACTTTTTGTATCTATTTCTTTATTATCTCTTTTAACTAGAATATGAACATAATCCCCTTCTTTCTTAGTATTAATAATTTTCTTTAAATCATCAACAGTTTGCACATTTTGCCCTTCAACACTTAAAACTTGATCATAAATCTTTAATTCTGTTTGGGCATTAGGATCAATATAAACAATATTATTTATTTCTTTATTTATATTTATTTCTTTTCCCGCGGCTTTATATGCCACGATTGTTGCATTATCAATTGATGATGTCATATATAATTTTTCTAAATCAAGAAGTTCTCCAACCGATTGATCATCTCTAGTTATTTCTTCTTTTTTAACAATATCCCAATCTTTAAAAATAAATGATAAAGCTAAAATAGGTATTTTCCCTTTCATTAAAGAAACATAACTCATGTTTAATGAACCATCTGCTTCATATCCACCTTCCACATCAATTCGATCATTTAAATAAACTAAACCCCCAGGTGTATAAACAACATATGGTAATTCAATAACGCCTAAAGAAATAATTAATATTAAACATATTAAAAATTTATAATTTTCAACAATAAATTGTTTAACTTTTTCATATATTTTATTAATCATATTATATTCACCATATATAATTATACCAAAAAATATACCAAAAAAGGAAATAGTTATGAAAAAAAATTTATTAAAACTTCTAATTCTTATATTTATCTATTTAATATTTAATAATTATTCTTTAGTTTTAAATACAACTATTTTAGGTGTTAACCTATGGCTTAATAAAGTATTTCCCTATTTATTTATAATGATATTTTTAAATGATGCTTTAATTAATTTAGGTTTTAGTAATAATTTTTCTAATCCTATTCATTATATATTTATTATGTCTTTATTATCTGGTAGTCCTACAAGTGCTTATATCATTAATTCTTTATATAAAGATAATATTATAAACATTAAAGAAGCTAATACTTCTTTAATGTTTACTTATTTTGGTAATCCTTTATTTTTATTATCTATTTTTAATTTAATATTTCATAATCAAAAAATAATTATTAAATTAATGTTTATTCATTATATAAGTAATATTATTATCTATTTATTTGTTAAAAAAAGATTAAATAAACATTCTTTAAATTATAAAAGGGGCTGTCGCGAAATTAAGTAATTATTTTCAGACAGCTTCTTTTTTATGAGAAAAAATAAAAAGATCCTGTTT
>CANRDD010000042.1 GCA_947629305.1 uncultured Bacilli bacterium
CCTTCATAAAAGTCTGTTTGATTGGCAGTAATACTAATATCACCAGACTTTTCAAACATTAATGATTCTGTTGTTCCCGATTGGGCATTAATATCCGTTTCTGCTCCATCACCTAATTGAGCTGTGTAATAAGCAAAAGCTGCTCCTATGATGGCTGCAAAAACTACACCAAGTGTGACAACAATTAAGCCTAAATTCTTTTTATTTTTATCCATATTTTCAACATCCTTTGCTATTTTATTTAATCTATTTTTATATCATAAATTAATTTTATCATTACCTAAATTAAAAATCAACCGATATCGGCGCTTATTTTAGAAAAAAATGACCTATAATTTTTTTAGGAGTTGGTATTTATGAACTTTAAAGAAGCCATAAGTAAGCGAATATATGAATTATGTTCTAAATACAATTATTCTCCCAACAAACTAGCTGAATTATCCGCGATACCTCCATCTACTTTAAGAGCAACTCTTGCCAATAAAGTGGATAACCCTAGTGTTACCAACATTTATAAAATATGTAAAACTTTAAAAATATCTTTAAAAGATTTTTTTGATAGTGATTTATTTAATGATATAGATAGTTATTAAGCCTTAAGGCTTTTTTTAATTATTTAAAAAAGTCAAGATTATTAATCTTGACTTTCTTCAAACATTTTTTTAGCTGTTCTAAGCATTTGGGCTGTATAACCATATTCATTATCATACCAAGCAACAATTTTAACAAGTTGACTATCATCTTCTTCAACAATATTAGTTGATAATCCATCCACTATAGCACCATATTTCTTGCCTAAACAGTCACTCGAAACAACTGGATCCATTGTATACTTTAATGTTTCATTTTGATTATCCATGAATAATTTATTTATTTCTTCAATAGATGTTTTTTTCTTAAGTTCTAAAGTTACATCAATAACTGAACCATCAGTAACAGGAACACGGAAAGCCATGCCATCAAGTTTTCCTTGTAAATCAGGAATAACAAGACCAATTGCTTTAGCAGCCCCCGTGGATGCTGGCACAATATTCGCGGCACAAGCTCTTCCCCGGCGCGCCTTTATTCCTTTTTTATGAGCAATATCTAACGTAGCTTGATCATTTGTATAAGCATGAACTGTTGTCATTAATCCTTTTTTAATACCTAAATTATCATTAATAACTTTTAAAACAGGTGCAAGACAATTTGTTGTACAACTAGCAGCAGAAACAATTTTATCTTCATTTGTTAATTCTTCATCATTAACATTATAAACAATTGTCTTCATTAAACCTTTACCAGGAGCTGATATTAAAACTTTTTTAGCTCCCGCTTCTATATGCATATTAGCATCTTCACTCGAAGTAAATTTACCTGTACATTCTAGTACTAAATCTACCCCTAAATCTTTCCAAGGTAATTTAGATGGTTCTTTTTCAGAAAAAACTTTAATATGTTTTTCTTTAGCAACAACAATATCATTTCCTTCAAAAGTTATTTCATCTTCATGAAATGTTCCATGAACTGTATCATATTTAACTAAATAAGCTAAATCTTCAGCTGGCTGTAAATCATTTATTGCCACGATATCAAAACCTGATTGTGTTAACATTTGTCTAAATGCCAAGCGACCAATTCTCCCAAACCCATTAATAGCGACTTTAATCATTATACTTTCCTCCAATAAATTCTCTTAAAATTGATTCTTCATCAACATATTCACCAGGTATAGCAAAAAACTGTTTTAAAAAATCAATTAAGCGACGCGCTTCTTCATAATAACTCGAATCTACTCCCACCGAATATAAAAGTGGTTCAACATATGTTTTCAAAACCCCAACTTCATAGGCCATAGCTGTATTAATGATGACATCAGCTTGATGAATATATGGAAATATATTTTTTTCTTCTCCATCTCTTACACTTTGCCAAATATCAATTGTTCTTGAAACATCATAGCCTCTTGTTCTATTATCCCTAACCATTCTTCTTAATAATCTTAAATCCAGTGTTGATATATAATTATGTTTATCTATATTAAGTGGTATAAAGGGACTTAAATATATTTTATATTTATGTTTATTTTCTACTAAAGGTGTTAATTCATCATTTAAAGCATGTAATCCTTCTATTAAAAAGATACTATTATCCTTTAAAGAAACTTTTTTCTCTGTTTCTTCTCTTTTTCCTGTTAAAAAATTATAAACAGGTAATTTAATTTCTTGGTGATTTAATAAAGCTGTTAAATCTTCATTAAATTTAGGTATATCTAAAGCTCTAATTGATTCAAAATCATAAGTACCATCTTCTTTTTTAGGTGTTTTTTCTTTATCAACAAAATAATCATCTAATGATATTTTAATTGGATCATAACCATAAGCCGCTAAGAAAGAAGCTATTCGCCCATTCGTGGTTGTCTTCCCACTTGAAGATGGACCAGCTACCATAATAAATTTAATATCTTTATTTTCTTTAATCTTTTGGACAATTTTAGCTATTTCTAAACTAAACATTAATTCATTAGAACGAATAAAATCTTTAATTGAACCACTTGCTATTGTTTTATTTAAATCAGTAACATATGGCATATTTAAACTTTGCAGCCATTCTTTTCCTTGATAAAATGATTCTATTATTTTAGCATAATGAACATATTCAGGCACCATGCCATTACTTCTAACAGATGGAAATAAAAAGACTATTTTATTATTTCCTAAATAGACTAGTTCATACTTATCAATTACTTTTGTACTATAAGGCATTAAGGAATAAAAATAATTTAATTTATCATGTAACCTATAAAGAGTAACTACTCTATCATTTATATTTTGAATATTATCAGCTTTTTCATACTCTCTAGTTTCTCTATAATACTTAATAGCTTCTTTAGGAGCAACATTTAATTTTTCTATTCTCTCATCATTACTTATTATTTCCCTCATTTTATTTTTAATACTACTTATATCTTCCGAGGTTAAAATTTTACCTCCTGTGATCATTGCTAACATTCCTCTTGGAACACTATGTTCATATGTTACTTCTAAACTCGGAAATGTTTCTCTTAAAGCTATTTCAAAGATAAATTTTAACCCAGATTTATATATCTTATTTCCAATTAAATGATTATAATTAATAAATTCAATCTTAGCATCTTCTTTTAATACTTTATCTAATGAATAGACTTCATTATTAATTAATGCTCCAACTATACTTGGAATATCATTTATATTTTTACTTATTTCATATAATGTTATTCCTTTATTATACTCATAAACATTACCATTAATTGTAACTTTTATAGAATCCATATTTAATTTCCCCTTATTCTTAATAAATTATAACATAATTATATGTTTAGATTAAAGAAAAAATTAATTCTTTACAAAAATAAATATAATAACGAAAAAAATAATTGCAAATATCATTAAAATCTTACCTTATTTATGGTAAAATAAGAATGCAGGTGATAACTATGTACAAAAATAATGAAGAATTAAACTTGATATTAGATGATTTATTAGCTAATTCCGAAAACGAATGTGTCGAGTTCAAAAAAGCAGAAAATAATTTTGATATAGATAATTTAGGTAAATATTTTTCAGCTTTAGGTAATGAAGCTAATCTAAGAAATAAACAATATTCTTGGTTAGTTTTTGGTGTTGATGATAAAACACATGAATTAACAAATACTAATTTTTATAAAGATAGTAATTTTAATAAATTAAAAAAACAAATTTCTGATAATACAACTGATAACATTGGTTTTATTGAAATATATGAATTAAATAAAAATAATAAAAGAGTTATAATGTTTCAAATTCCCGCAGCATCAGGAACACCAATTAACTGGAAAGGATTTCCATATGGCCGAAATGGGGAATCACTTACATCCCTTGCACCAAATAAAATCGAACAAATTAGAGCAACAGCTAATTATGATTGGTCAAGACAAATATTAGAAAAAGCAACATTAAATAATTTGGATAAACAAGCAATTCAAATAGCTAGAGAACAATTTAAAGAAAAATATAAAGGGAAAAGTATTGCTGAGGAAATAGATAATTTAGAAGATATGGATTTTTTAAATAAAGCTAAATTAACTTTAGATAATAAAATAACTATGGCATGTATGTTATTATTAGGTAAAAATGATGATGACTATTTAATGAATGGTTATACCCCAAGAATGACTTGGAAGTTATATGATGATGGTAATGTTATTGATTATGAACATTTTGGTATACCATTTATAATAAATATAGAAAAATTAAAAAATAAAATTAGAAACTTAAGGTATAGATATATGATTAATGATAATACTTTATTTCCAAATGAAGTAGATCAATACGATAATTACATTCTTAGGGAATTAATAAATAACTGTATTGTTCATCAAGATTATCGGTTTCATGGTAGTATCAATGTCATGGAATATAAAGATAAATTAATAATTACCAATGAAGGTAATTTTATTCCAGAAACAATTGAAAATGTCTTAAAAGATGGATTTTCCTCTCCATATTACCGTAATCAGTTTTTAGCTAATGCTATGGTTAATTTAAATATGATAGATACAGTTGGAAGTGGTATAAAAAGAGTATATAATATTCAAAAGAAAAAATTATTTCCTTTACCAGATTATGATTTAAGTGAACCTAATCGAGTTAAAGTTACTTTATATGGAAAAATAATAGATGAAAAATATAGTAAAATATTATGTGAAAAAACAAACTTAGATATAGATAAAGTTATGTTATTAGATAGAGTTCAAAAAGGTTTTACAATAACGAAAGAACAATGTAATTATTTAAAAAAAGAAAATTTAATTGAAGGTAGATATCCTAAAATATATATTTCTTCTGATATAGCTAAAATAACTGGTAAAAAAGAAGAATATGTTTATGATTCAGGTTTAGAAAATGAATTTTATAAAGAAATAATTATAAAATATATTCAAAAATATGGATCTGCTACAAGAAAGGAAATACTAGCTTTATTAGATGATAAATTACCAAAATCATTAGATAATCAAAATAAAATTAATAGAGTAAAATATCTATTAGCTATCTTAAAAAAAGAAGGAAAAATTTATAATGATGCCAAAAATGGTCAATCATTTTGGAAACTAAAAAAATAAGCATACTTTGCTTATTTTTTTACTTGGGAAGGAATTAATGTTAATGCTTGATTTACTATTTTTCTTGGTTCTTCTTCTGGCATAACTAATTCCCCATTTAAATATTGATCTCTAGCTATAACATAAGTCTTTAACATTAAAGGTATTTCTCTTCTTCTTAAATATTCAATAATTATTTTTTTATCTTCTTCACTTATTTCTTTTCCTTTAACTATTTCTTTTGTATTTAATAATTTATCAATATCTAATAATTTAGTATCTGTTAAATAATTTAAATTATTTTCATATACATATTTAATAATTGGATTATATATATTAGGTGTATAAGTAGACATAAAATTTTTTAACTTAGCTAAAAAATTAGCATCAAATTTAAATGGTAGTTGTTTAATAAATTCTAATGTATCAAATACTTTTCCATCTTCTGTAATACCTGTTTCTAACCCATTAGCAATATAATTTAATTTTCTTTTATAAATATAAAATAATCTTTTTTGATTAAAATGTTTTTTATTAATAAATTCATTATATAAATCAACATTTAATTCTTTAACAACATTTTGACAAAATACAAATGTTTCTTCATCTATTCCTATTGTATCTAAAAAAATTCTTTTTGAACTATTAGGAAAATTAAGATAATAATTAATAACAAATTTAGCATAATCATAATAAGTATTATATACATCATATTTTAAAACATAAGCTACATCTTTTAATATTCCTTTTTCTTCTAAATTTTCTAAAGTACTTAAAATAAAAGGATAATTACCAATTAATTTTTTATATTTACTTAATTTAGAATCATTATATCCTCTTCTTATAATATTATTATAGCTTTTTTTAAAAGTATTAATATTATTATAATATTTTAAAAAGACCATAGCTTTATTATAATCACTATCTGTAGATATAAAAGTATTATATATTTCTTCTAAATGTTTTAATCTTTCTTTTAATTCATTTAAATCACAATTATAAGTTGTAGAATAATGAAATAATAATCCTTCTTCTAAAAATTTTTGATATACTTCATATATTTTTTCTAATTTTTTAGGTACTTCAGCATTATAACATTTATAATAATTAATACTATTAATAATATTATCATAATTACATATATTATCCATTAAAGTAGCCTTAACTTCCTTAGTTTGATCACTAGCAATTATTTCTAGTAATTCATTCATTTGTTTATAATCAACAACTCTTTTTTTCATTATTTATCTACCCTTTCCTGGAATAATAGTCTTTAATCTTTCTTTTCTTAAAACATCTACTTCTTCTTTTGTTATTTGACCATCTATATATTTACTTTGAGTTAATACATATGCTTTATTTACAAAAGGAATATTATTTAATCTTATATAATCTAATATAGTATCTTTATCATTATCCGATAATTCTCTTCCTTTAATAATTGTTTTTGTTTTATAGATACTTTTTTCAGAAATAGGATCTAATGCATAACCTTTATATCCATATCCTTTTTTACTTGGAATTAATCTATTTTCATTAATATATTTTTTTATTATTAATTCTTCCTCTTTATTATATAAATTCATAAATTTAAATAAATTAGATAAAAATAATTTATCATTAACAAATGGTATGTTTTGAATAAAATATAACATATCAAATGGTTCATTATTTGGTAAATAACCATTGGTAATACCATAAGCTAATTCTTTAATAGTATTTTGATAATAAGCTATTAAATTATTTTGATTATCTTCTAATTTAGATTCATAAGCATGATATAAATCAACATCTAATTCTTGAATTATATTTAAACATTCATTAAATATATCTTTATCTATACCATATTTTAAATAAAATTCATCTTCTAAATAACTTAATTGATCATTAATATAACTACTAATAATAAATTTAGCATAATTATAATTTTCAAAATAATTATTATATTTTCTAGTATAAGCTATATTACTTATAATATCATCCAAACGATCAAGCTCTTCACAAATAAATGAATAAGCTTCTATTTCTTCTTGATAATTAATTAAAAAAGGTGCATCCTTATATTGAATAAAAGGATTTATTATTTTAATAAATTCTTCTTTATTATTAAATAAATCTAAAAAACAATTACCTTTATCATAATCACTTAAATTACTCTTAAATATATTATATACTTTTGTTAATTTAGCTAATGTATCCGTTATTTTAGAAGCATCACAATTATATTTATTATTCATTTTTTCAAAATAACCTTTTTGTTTATAATCTTCATAAACTAAAACTATATCTTCTAATCTTTTCGTTTTAACTGATAAAAATTCTTTATAAATTTTTAAACTTTTAATTAATGAATCATAAGAACAATAAGAATGAAGTAATTGGGCTTTTTCTTCATCATTAATACCCATAGCTATAATTTTTTCTAAATAATCGACATCATAATTATCTAAAGCTTCTTTTACTAAATAAGCTTCTTTTAAAACCTTTGCCATTTTAAATTCCCCCTTAAAACCGAAGTATATCTTAGCATAAAATAAAAACTTTGTCAAATTTTGTCAACAATGTATAAATATTATTTAATTTTACTATTATTATATATGGGTGATAATGTGATAATACCAACTGTTATTGAAAGAAATAGTAATAGAGAATATGCTTATGATTTATATTCCAGACTTTTAAAAGATCGAATTATCTTTTTAACAGGAGAAATAGATGATAATTTAGCTAATATCGTTATTAGTGAATTATTATATTTAGATAATATTAATCATGATGAAATATGTTTATATATTAATAGTCCTGGTGGTAGTATAACTTCCGGAATGAGTATTTATGATACGATGAATTTTATTAAAAGTGATGTTAGAACAATTGCATTAGGAATGTCGGCAAGTATGGCTGCTTTTCTTTTAGCCAGTGGAACAAAAGGAAAAAGATGTGCTCTTCCTAATGCCGAGGTCATGATTCATCAGCCATTAGGAGGAGCCCAAGGGCAAGCAACAGATATTAAAATAGCCGCGGAAAGAATTATTAAGTTAAAAAATAAATTAAATAATATTTTAGCTAATAATACTGGTAAAAGTTTAAAAAAAATTATTCATGATACGGAAAGAGATAATTTTTTAACCGCGGAGGAAGCTTTAGATTATGGTTTAATTGATGTTATTATAAAAAAGAATGGGTCTTAATCCATTCTTATTATTATTTCTCCATCAGAGGAATACATATATTTTTCCTTCGCATAACGGGCTATATAATCAGTATCTTGTAATTTCGTAACTTCACTTTTTAATTGTTCTTCTTCCGTTAGTAATTCATCATAATCATTAGCTAATTTAGCTATTTGTTTTTTATTTTCTAAAATGGTTGTCCAGTCAGTAGATACAGATCGAACTAAACACACAAGTAAGAATATAACTAAAGTAGATATTAAAAATAATCTCTTTTTTTCTTTTTTTGTTTTCTTCAAGTTTAATCAATCCCACCTTTACTCATATTTATTATAACAAAAAAGATAAATAATTGTTTATCTTTTTTGTTAATTAATTTTATCTATTGACACAATTTTACTTTATCACCATATTAAATCTTTTATATTAAAAAAAATTATATTAAAAAAGTTAAAATTTTAACTTTTTTAATATATTTTGACATTTATTTAAAATACGAGGATAAATTTTTAAAGCTATGTAATAACCTAAAAAGATTAAAAGAGAATAATAGAAATGAAATATACCACGATTAATAGAAAATACTATATAAATATAAATAAAAACCATATCTATAACAAATATAAAGGTAATTAAATATTTTAAGAATGTTGATAAGTTATGAATTATCCACATATTAAATCTAGCTAATAAATAAAAGATAAAGCCAAAGATAAAGGATATAAATACTAAATATACTTGAATATAACTATTCATTATTTAAATAATTTAGTTAACATACTATCTTCTTTATTTTTTAATTTACCATCTAAATAAGTTAAAGAATTAATTTTACCTTTTATCTTAACATTACCATCATTAGTATCTAATTTAAGAAGTTCTAAATTTTCTCCAAGAAGGCGAATATTCCCCATGGTTGATTCCATTAAAAATTCTTCATCATCAAAACTAACTATCTTATTAATACCTGATAATGATATTGTACTTCTGTCTACTAATTTAATTTCTTGACTACCATATATAATACTATCACTCATATATTTATCCTCCCATATAACTTTATGCAAGAAATAAATATATAGTACTAAAAAATCCATCAAAAGATGGATTAAATTTTATTCTAAATTATTATAAGCTTCAATAATTTTGTCTTCAAACATTTTTCTAGTTTCAGCATTAGTTGGATGAACTATGTCTTCATATTCTCCATCATTTTTCTTTCGACTAGGCATTGCAACAAACATTCTTTGATCACCTTGAATTATTCTTAGGTTTCGAACAACAAAACAATCATCTAAAGTAACTGTTGCATATCCTTTCATTTTGGTATCTTCAGCATTTGTTTTGAAGACTTTCACATTTGTAATTTCCATAACGTACTCTCCCTTACTTTTTTTATGTTTCCAAATATATTGTAATCTATTTTTTATTAATTTGCAATATATTTAAAGAAAAAACTAAGTTATTTTAAGTATTTTATTTTAATATCACCCGTTATTAGATCCCGATAGTTAAAACTTTTTTCTTCATTATTAATTAAAACAGTAAATAAATTGGGATATAATTTATATATAATACCTTCATATCTATTAGTTCTATTACGTAATCCATAGACATTAATAATTACTTTCTGTTTTAAATGTTTAGCTATTTCTTCTTTAACTATATTTATATTCAAAAAAAATCCCCCTTATTTATTAAATTATATGGGATTTTTTAAATAAATATACTTATTTTTTTCTAATAATAAAATTAGGATAAGCATTCTTTATATGTCTAAATAAAACACTATTCTTTTCTAACCATTTATTAACATTCTTTTTTATTTTCTCTGTATTATCTTTCTTTTGTAATTTAATTGTCCCTTTTATTTTATTCATAATAGTATAACTAATAACATTATCAGTTATATATATAATTAATAATATAACGCCAATGACATTTCTTAAATTAAGATTAATAGAATTAATAATATTTAATAAAAAAGGATTTAATAAATAAAAACATAATGTTCCAAGGATTCCAAAAGGAATTAAGTTTTCTAAACATATTCTACCATTTATATTAAATTTTTTATTAGAATAATCCCACCATCTAGCTTTAAATACTTTTTCCATTAAATAAGAAGTAAGATATTCTAGTAAAGCACAAATTAAACTAGATTTTAAAAAGACTGCAAAAACATCTTTAGAATTATGACCTATTATTAAAAGAATAAGTAATACACCTCGGCCATAAATGGGACAATATGGTCCAATTAAAAAACCACGGTTAACAAACTTTCCTTCATCGACAAATGTCACAAGAACTTCCATACACCATCCTAAAAAGGAATAAATCATAAATAAAAGAAATATAATTATAAATTTATTAAACATATACTTCTAACCTTTCTTCTAATTAAATGTATCAAATTTTTAGAAAAAAGTCTATCTAAAGTTTAAATTTACCTAGGGAATTTCTTTAGGTAAATTTCACTTAGGTAAATTTCTCTTGCTTTTTTTCCAAAAATATGATAGAGTAATAACCTGTTTAAGGGGGTTCATATGAATAAATCTTATGAATATTTAGACGGAAAAGTTATTTTAAAAAAGTCTCTAATCAACTAAAGTGCTGATGAAACTATTTAAAATCATTACCAAAAATATTTAAAATATCTATTGGCATTTC
>CANRDD010000043.1 GCA_947629305.1 uncultured Bacilli bacterium
TTCATATCTAACGAGTTAATTATATCAAACTTGGTTATATTTGAAAATATCCATCAGCACTTTTGTTCATAAGAGATTAATTTTTTGGTAATATTCTTTTCTTTTCTAAGTTCTTATTGTAAAATATTTTTATTAAACAAAGGAGAAAATTATGAATAGTGATATATCTTTTAAAAATGAAAATAATATTAAATTTAATTTAAGAGTAGCCGCGTTAATAACGACAAATGATAAAATATTATTCCAAAAATGTGCTAATGATAATTATTATTCTTTAATTGGCGGAAGAATTAAATATTTAGAAAATAGTAAAGATGCTTTAGTAAGAGAAATAAAAGAAGAAATAGGAATAAAAATAGAAAAGAAAAGTTTAAAATTAAATGCTATTATTGAAAACTTTTTTCTTCATAATAATATTAAATATCATGAATTATTATTTATATATGAAATAAATAATCTAAATGAATTAATTAATTTACAAGAAATTAAAACAATAGATAAAGATAATGTTAAAAATATCTGGTTTTTAAAAAAAGATATAAATAATTTAGATATAAGACCAAGTATTGTTAAAGAAATATTAAATAATAAAAATATTCATCATTATATAATAAAAGAATATTAATAAATACTTAATATTCTTATTTAGAAAATTCTCTATTTTCCATATAATCATTTAAGATATAATTTAATTCTTCTTTAGAATAAATATATGTTTGATTATTATCTATTAAAATTCCTTTTTCTTTAAAAATATCATATAAAGATACTGAATCATTTATTTTATAGGGAGCATTACTTAAAACAAAAGTACCATCTTCATTAAAAATAACTTGAGTAGAAAATAAATAATATATTTCTCCCATGCCGGCATCTAAATCATTTTTTAAAACTAATCTTAATGTTGGAACCATTTTGACAGAATCTTCCGTTACATAAAAGTTTGAAAGTAAATAAGGATTATCTAAAAGAATTAAATTTAAATAATATTTATTAAAATATTTTGATATTTCTTCTCCATTTTGAAAATTATAATAATCACTTAATTTAATTCTTTGAGAAATATTATTTAAGGAAGAAGTATTATCATCTTTTAATACTTCAAAAGTAATTTGACCATTTTCGTCTAAGCCAACTTGCAAAGCCATTTTTTCAAGCTCAGTAAATGTTAGTTTTTCTCCATTTAAATAAACAAATCTTTCAACTCCTATTTCTTCCGGATTTAAAATAAGATTATGATCTATTAAAACATGTTGCCAATATAAATTTGATCCTAACTTTATATCTGGATGTTCTAAAGCTGTAAGAAGTTCTACATAGGTTAAATCAGATAAACCAGTCATAATTGGATACCCTTTATTTACAACAACTTCCTCATTATCTTTAATAATTGTATAATCAATATTATTATTTTCAACATTTATAAAAGAACTTATTAAAGGATATATTCCTTCATCTTCAATATATAAAAAATTAATTGTTTTATGCCAAGATTCTATTTCTTTAATTATATTTTGATAATCAATTAAATTAGCATAACCTTCTTTATTTAAATATTCCATATATTCTTTAAAATAAGATAAAAGTTTACTACTATCTTTAGTATATTTAAAAAGTTTAGTAAAAGATATAAAAGGATCATATATTTTCGAACTAGTAACACTTAATTTACTCATTTCCCATAATTCATCTAAAATATAAGGATTTGCATCAAGAGTAATATCCGTATTAAATGTTACTCTTGTTTCTCTAATAGAATCAACTAAATCTAAAACATAATCAATATCTATAGTTGGATAAGTTTTTTTAAGTTTATCAATATAATTAGAAATACCTTCATTTAAAAAGTCTTCTATTGTAAAAGGTATACAAGTATTTAAAAAGTTCGTAACTTCTCTTTCCATACCATATCCATCGACAAAACTTGGAAAAACTAAACTATTTATTTTAGAAGTCATTGTTTCTAAAATAAATGTTCCTTGTTTAAAGTCATCACTATAATAAATTTTTTGACCATTATAATCTTTACTAATACTTCGAAAAGGATGAGCAAGTTCATGACCTAAAATACCATTTTCAGCATTGGAATTAACCGTGATACTATTTTGACTTGATGAATAAAAAGCCGCAAAGCCAGGCATTTTGGATTCTTCAACTATTTTTTCTTTGGAAACATAATTTACTGTTAAATCTAAAGCATTTAAATAATATGTTCTTAAATCAACATTAGGATATTCTTTGGTTAGTTCTTCTACTAATAAATGCATAATATTTTTAATTCTAAAAGAAAGATGAGGATTTTGATCAATTACTTCCTGAACTTGTTCTTTTGTAACTTTTTTTAAAACATGATCATAGCTTCCGACATTATTTACTTTTAAATATTTATCATTATTTTTATTTATAACTATATTTATACTTATTTTATTATCATCATTTTCGACTTTATAATTTTTAATAGAAGTTGTAACTAAATTAAAAACAGTTGTTATAGCTACAATTAAAGAAGCAAACCTTACTTTTTCTTGATAATTATATTCAGGAATAAGATAATATATATCTTCTTCAAAATTATTATATATATTATTTAAATAAACATAATCTTCATAATTAGGATAAATATATTTATTATTCTTTATTTCTAAAAAAGTTCTGCGATGATTATCTGTTAAAAAAACAGCAAATACTTTATTATTATATTCTATTGTAAATAATATTTTTACTTTTATATCCATATTCCCACCTATCTTAAATTATAATTTATTTTTTAAAAAAAGTAACTATTTTTTATAGTTACTTTACAAATATTTCTTTAACTCTCTTTCATTATTTTCTAAAAATTTAATTAATCTTTTTAATATCTTGGTTATTTCTTCATTATGATATTCTTCATTATGAAGAATATTCATAGCTTCAATAATTCCTTTATTAGTTCCTTCTAACATCATCTTTGTTATTTCTTCATCATTTTCATTTTTTAATAATTTTATATTTGTATATAAATCATTAGATATTCTCGTTAAAGGACCAAGATTCTTTGGTTTTTCATCATATTCTTCTAATAAATTTTTAATATCATTTCTTAATACTAAATATTCTTTCTTTTGATCAAGCATTATTTTTTCTAAACAAGGATTACTAACCTTTTCAATAACTTCTGTTATACCTATAATACCAAAGTCCACGATAAAATAAATATGTCTTAATATTTCAATATCTTTTTTTATAAATGATCACCCATTATATAGAATAAACATTTTTTTAAATTTTATACTTCTTGAACAACGGCAATAATCATTGGTTTACATTCTGTTTCTTGATATAAATATTCACTTAATTCTTCTCTAATATCCATTTTTATTTGATTATAATCAACAAATTTAGCTGTAACATTACGGGTAATTATTTCTTCACATATTCTTTTTATTTCTAAGATTAAATCTTGACTATCTTTAATGTAAATAAAGCCTCTTGTTGTAACTTCAGGTCCAACTAGTAAAACCTTATTCTTTTTATCTAAAGTTGCACTAATTAAAACAATCCCATTTTCACTTAACATTTCTCTATCTTTAATAACAAGATCTCCAATATCATCATTAGATTTACCATCAATTAAAACATCATTAACTTTAACATGTTCAAAATTATCAATTAATTTACCATCTTCAAAGGTAACAACATCCCCATTTTGTTTAAGTAATATATTCTCGGGCATTATCCCTAAATTTTCCGCTAAGGAAGCATTATTAAACATATAACGATATTCTCCTTTAACAGGCATATAATACTTTGGATTAACTAGTTTAATCATTAACATTAAATCTTCTCTTGATGCATGATGTAATATTTCTTTTTCTTTTGGAATAGTTACAATATTACAACCAAACATTGCTAAATCATTTTGAAGTTTAACTAATATTTTTTCGGTACTATCATAACGGGGTTCTGCGAAAACAACTGTGTCTGTATTTTTTAATGTAACAAATTTATCATAATTATTTAATATTTTACTTAAGTTAGCATAAGGTGTTGCTTTATCATCCATGATTAAAAGAATAGCATTATCATCATTTATATTACTTAAATCGCCAATTAATTCATTATTAAAATTTAAATATTTATTATTTAAAGCAAAGTTAACAACATTTTGAAGTCTTTTTCCCATGATAACTACTTTTCGATGGGTATTAGAACAAGCTTCTATTATTTCACTAATAGTATATAAATGATCAGGTAATACAGAAAATAATATTCTTTTTTCATTATGATTAATAACATCTTTATAAAATTCTAAAAGACGATGATTTGGAGAAGTATGCCCATTTTTTTCGGCAAAAGAAGATTCACATAATAAGCATAAAACACCCATTTTCCCAATGTAAGCTATTTTCCCTAGATCCATATCATAAGCGCCTTGCATTGATGGATCAATTAAAAAGTCTCCTGTATAACAAATACTACCATCTTTGGTATTTAAAACATACATAACAGCATCTGGAGCACTATGAGATACAGAAATAGGAAAAACCGAAACAGTGCCAAAATTAAGTTTGCGATGGGGTTTAATTAAAACAATATTTGCCTCAGGTACACCATCTTCCATTAATTCAAATTTAGTATAATTAGTTGCATATATTTTTAAATTAGGTATATCTTTAACTAAATCTGCTGTACTTCCCATATTTTCTTTATGACCATGGGTTATAAATAAACCTTTAATGCGATTTTTATTCTTTATTAAATAAGAAAAATCCGGCATTATATAATCTATTCCTAATAAATTACCACTGGCAAACTTAAGACCACAGTCAAAAACAAAAATATCATTATCTACTTCAATAACATAAGAATTTTTGCCACTTTCAGCTAAACCACCTAAACCAAAAATTTTTATTTTTGCCATAAAAAATCACCTCGTATAAAAATAAAAGTTTTTTTGACCTGAACAAATTATAGCAAAAAAAAAGAAGAAAAGCAACAGCCTTAAACCTAAAGCAAAATATCGTAAGAAATGTTATAAATTTTATTTCTAAAATAGAAAAAGCATCTGATTTCAACAAACGTTGATTTCAGATGCACCCATAAAGGGATTGCATTTGATTTCCGCTTCAAATGTATCCTTTTTTATTTTACGCAAGTTTCCTTGACATATTCATCATAACATAAAAATATCCTTTTGACAATAATCTTAAATTACCCTTAAGTCCTTTCTTCACTAATATGTTTCGATAAATAATTTATTGTATAATCTTTATATAATATACTTTTAATAATAATATCTATATTATTTAAATTAGTATTTTTTTTAATTAAAATAATATCTCCTGAATCAATATGATCTTTTAATTCTAAATAATTATTATTACTTAATATATGTGTTGCCTCTACTAAATATTTTTTATTTTCTAAACATATATCTTTATTATTATCATTAATAACACATATATTTTTATTATTACCATATTTACTAATTAAAGTATCTAATTTTTTAAAATTAGTTATTTCATTATTTATTTGTTCATATGGTTGATTCTTTTTAAAATTATCTATATTAGTTAAAACAGTAAGAGGATATTCTTTTAAATGATTAATAATATTTTCATCATATTCTAATACTAAAGCTATACTATTTTTATATGGATTACCTTTATTAATTATTTTATCTTTATTTTGTTCTATAGATATAGTAGGATAACTACTTGCATATTTTAAATAATAAGAATTAAATACTTCAATATCTTTCATATTATAATAACTATCTTTAACATTAATACTTAAACCATCTAAACCTGGTGTAATATAATTACCATCAATAATAGCACCAATACTTTTTATTTCATATTTTTCTTTTTTATCTAATATTTCTTGATATAATGGATTACTTATTAATACTAAATTAGCTATTTTTTCGGTATAATAAAAACTAAATAAAACAATAGATATTATACCTAACATTTTTATATACTTCATAAATTCACCTATTAAAGTATATTATATATTTAAAAAAATAATCTCTATTTAAAGAGACTATTTTATCCTATTTTCTTTTTAACTAAATCCGCTCCACGTTTGGGATCCTGAAATAATATTTCATATACTATTTTATCTTTTTTTATTTCATCAATGAATGTTATTTCTTCATTTGTCATTGTTCTAAATTCATTATTCGGGGACTTAACAATATTATCCGTCCCTAATAAATAGTCCGCGGATACACCTAAAACGTGCATAAGTTCAACAATACTTTCTAAAGTTGGGTTACGTGTTTCTTTTTCATAACAACATATTGCTGATTTACCTACGCCAATCAAATCACCTAACTCGGATTGAGTAAGTCCTCTTTGGCGCCGAGCTTCCCTTAGTCTATTTCCGATTAACATCAGTACCACTTCCTAAAAAGTAGTATAGCAAGTTTCCTAGTTTATTGCATAAATTTTACCTTTTGCAAATTTTTTAGAAAACTTTTAGCTAGTAGTTAGATCTTTATGGTTCGAAGAAATAAAAGATACCCTTTCGGCAATTACTTCGGTAATGTATTTTTTTTCACCTTCTATCGTCTCATAAGAACGATTTTGAAGTCTTCCTTTAATACCAACCACATCACCAGTATGACAATATTCACTCGTATTTGCGGCGATACCATTCCATAGGACGCAGCGAACAAAATCAGTTTCATAAACCCCTTCACTATTTTTAAAAGGGCGAGAAACAGCGATATTAATGGAAGTATAATTTTTCCCATTATCAAGTTTTTTAACCTCAGGATCTTCTACTAAACGACCAACCAAAACCACCTGATTCATTATTTTCACCTCCTTTCTATTTCCAATCTAACAAAATTTAAAAATTATAGCAAATAACCAATTTTTATAATTAATAATCTTTTTAAGATTATTTTGACTTATTTCGATCTTTATTTTAAATAAATAACCATATATTATATAAAAAAATTACTAATTTTTAAAAATTAGTAATTTTTTAATCTTTAATTAATCTATTTAATTCCACTGCATATTCCATTGGTAAACTCTTTTTAAAATCAGAGACAAACCCAAGTATTAATAATTCTTTAGCTTTATCCATACTTAAACCTTTACTCATTAAATAAAATAATTTTTCCCCATTAACTTTAGATACAACTGCTTCATGTTCAATAAAACTAGAATCATTTTCTAAAGTATTAGTAGGATAAGTATCACTTTTCGATAAATCATCCATGATAATTGTATCACATTTAATACTAGCTTTACTATTTTTAGCACTACCACCTATTTTAACCCAACCTCGGTAATTAGCCATACCACCTGCCTCGGCAATGGATTTACTTACAATATTACTTCTTGTATTTTCCCCCAGATGAATCATTTTAGCCCCAGCATCTAAAGCTTGACCACTTTTAGCATAAGCAATACTTAAGGAATTACCAACCGCATTATTACCTTTTAAAATACAAGAAGGATATTTCATGGTAACTTTAGAACCAATATTGCCATCAATCCATTCCATCTGGCCATTATCATCAACAATAGCTCTTTTCGTTACTAAATTATAAACATCATTAGACCAATTTTGGATCGTCGAATAACGGCATTTAGCATTTTTACCAACATATATTTCGACAACTCCAGCATGTAATGTTACACTTTGTTTTGTTTTCGCAGTACACCCTTCAATATATTCAAGTTCGGCATAATCATCAACAATAATAATTGTTCTTTCAAATTGTCCTAAAGCATCTGTTTCAATGCGAAAATAACTTTGCAAAGGTCTATCTAACTTGGTATGTTTAGGAATATAAATAAATGATCCTCCAGACCATACTGCTCCATTTAAAGCTGTATATTTATTTTCATTATACTTAACTAATTTATTAAAATATTTTTTAAATAAATCAGGATATTTTTGTAAAGCTTCATCCGTTGAAGTAAAAATAATATCTTTATCTGTTTTTTGTTTATGATATATTACTTCACTTTCAAATTGATTAGTAACACCATCTAAATACTTTTCTTCCGCATTAATAACACCTAGATTAGCAAAAGAATCTTTAATATTTGGTTTAACATTATCCCAATTACTAACTAAACCTTCTGATTCATTTTTATAATATAGTATTTTATTAAAATCAATATCTAATCTTGGTCCAAATGAAGGATTATTTTGTTTATAAAATTCTTCTAAAGATTTAAGTCTAAAATCAAGCATCCAACTTGGCTCTTTTTTCTTTAAAGATAATTTTTTTATAAAATTTTGATCTAATTTTTCCATCAAAATCACCTATTTTTTATCTTACTATAAATAACAAAGAAAAACAATTGTCTTTTCTTTAAAATTTTGCTAAAATTATTTTATAGTAGGTGAAAATAAATATATGGATAATAATGAAATAATATTTAAAAATTTACAAAAAGAATATCCTAATTTAAATTCTATTACATATAATAATGAACAATTAATATTTAAAGAAGGAACACTAGCTTTAAATGGTTTTCCTTTACAAACTATCTTACCATCAACATTCTTAATGAGTCCTCATAATATATATACTTATTTAGGATATCAATTTTATAAAAGAAAAGAAGAAGAAATAAATAAAGTATTTAATTTATTTCCTCAGTTAGTTATAACGGAAGAAGAAGAAATATTTTTAAAAAACTTTGTTAGTGATTATACCAAAAGACAAGCTCTTTATACTGAAGAAGCTCCTATTTTAGAAAAGGATGCTATATTTATGGCTGAATTAATGAGTAGACAAAAAGTTATTTCAGAAAGTTTTCGCCGCAATTTAATGGCAGCGAATATTATAGCTACAGCTTATACAAATCAAATAAATCAAATGGTTAATGATAATAGTTCTGATTCTAAAGATAATTCTTTAGAACAAGGATTTAGTTTAACAAGAACTAATTCTAAATATCCAATTGAATCTTTTAAAGAAAATAATAATTTAGGTATTGCTGGTTTTACCACAATATTTATCATTATATTATCAACAGTTATTGCTGGAGTATATATTGCTTGGCAAATTATTAGATAAAAAAAGCAAGTCAATAAATTGATTTGCTTTTTTAATTTATTCTAAATGGATCATCAATTGAGCCTGTTCCAGATTTATATGTTACATTTGCATTGAGGTAGAAGCAAGGACGCACGGCATCCCGATCCGTCGCAACGCCATACGTAAGGACACCCCCACAGTGAGACACAAGGAACGCACCGTCGGTTTGATAATCAGATCTTGGGGTAATAGTCCATTCTGTATCGCCATTCCATAACCAATTATTCCAAATTGCTCCACGATAATCACTACTCTTATCGATAGAAACATCTTGTTTGGAAATATCGTAACCCATCAAAGTCCAAAATTCTGGTTCTGCTGCATAATAATAATCTGATACATACATTAAACCAATTGGATTTTTGACTGTTAAGGTCGTACTATTCTCTCCAAGTTCATAATCATAAGCTGTCTTAGTATCATTTGCACAACTTTTTTGATCAGTCATGCCACCTACTTGCCATAATGTATTTGCTATTTTGGCAAAAGAAGCTCCATCATCTAATCCTTTTAAATAACTAACAAAATTGGTATTTAAGTTAATAGTATTTAAAGAACTTTCAGCCCAACTTGCTTGTTTATTTGCTCCTTCTTTATTCCAATTATAAACATGTTTTTTATATTCTGAATCACCTATATATGTAACATCATGTCCCCATTCAGCATAATAACTACCTTCCGCTCCCAGTTGATCTTTATTTGCATCACCAGCCTTTATGAGTTTTATTTGGCCATCAAATACTCCGATTATCCTGTATAAATTTTCTTTAGGACATTCTTCAGCACTTGAGCCAAAACATACGTAATTATTGATATCATTCTTTTGAACATATCCTTCTTCAATTGCTTGCGTTAGCAAAGGACTTAAAGATTTACCTTTTGTTTCATCATTATATGCTAAATAGAAGTTTCTATTACTATCTGGCCACCAATAATTGTTTTTATGAATAGCACCATCAGCATCTAATTTAATTGGTATGATATCATATACACTTGGATAAGTGCTTTTATGTTCTTCAGTAACACTATAGCCACCACCTGTAAATCTAATACTTGCATCATTTGCTCCATTTTCGAGTAAAGCATCATGTCTTAATAAATGCGTTGCTTCATAATCATAGGTTTGTTGATATTTATCTAAACATTCAGCAAAATTATTGCCATTTGAACATACATCAGCAAGAGTACCTTCTGATTTTAAATTAATTGGTTCTTCTTGAATAACTAAACTGGCATTAAAACTTTTTCCACCATTTTTATTTTGTTCTGTTCTTAAATTTATAAATGTTATTGTTACTTCCCATTCTTGGGTTGCATCAGGATTAGCTTCAATACTATAATTTAAAGC
>CANRDD010000044.1 GCA_947629305.1 uncultured Bacilli bacterium
AGAAATATTTCCTTATGTAAAGCCCAAAAAAAAGAAACTGTCAAGAAATTAATCATTTAATTTCGCGACAGCCCCTTTTTTAATTATTCTTTTGTCCAAGATTTAACTTCAAAAGCATCATCTAAATGATATTTAGTATGACCTATTATTTGATAATCTTCATGACCTTTACCTAAAATAAGTAAAATATCATCTTTTTCTAATTTATCTATCCCTGTTTTAATAGCTTTTTTTCGATCCATGATTACTTCATAATTATTTTTTTGAACTCCTTTTAAAATATCTTCCATAATTTTTTCAGGATCTTCTGTTCTTGGATTATCATTAGTAAAAATAACATAATCACTTAATCTTGTAGCTATTTCTCCCATGATAGGTCTTTTAATTGGATCACGATCTCCTCCACAGCCAAGAATAGTTATAACTTTACCTTTTTTAAGTTCATTATAAGCATTAATAACTTTTAAAACAGCATCAGGCGTATGAGCATAATCAATAACAGCATAACCATTATTAACTTCATATGTTTCACAACGTCCCTTAGGAGCTTTAATGTCTTTAGTTAATTTAATAATATCATTTATATCATAACCTAAATTATTAACAATAGCTAAAGCCATTAAATAATTATAAACATTAAAGCTACTAGTTAAATTAGTTTTAACTATATATTCTTTTTTTAAATAACTAAATTTAATAGTGGTTGTTGCTGGCGTTATTTCTGTATCTATTATTTTATAATCACCATTTAAACCAATTGTAAGTCCTTTATTAAATTTTTGTAAAAAAGCTGTATGAGCTTCATCATCACTATTAACAATTAAAGTTCCTTCTTCTTTTAAATAATTAATTATTTTTAATTTTTCTTTTAAATAATTTTCCATTGTTTTATGATAATCTAAATGATCTTCTGTTAAATTAGTAAAACAAGCAATATCTAATTTTAAACCATATATTCTTTCAAAAGAAAGAGAATGACTACTTACTTCCATGACAACAACTTGACAGTCTTTATCTAAAGCTGTAAGTAAAAGATTATATAAAGTTAATATATCTGGGGTAGTATTTTCTAAAGTAATATCCATATCTTGATATTTAAAACCAATAGTACCCATGTAAGCTGCTTTAACACCAAGTAAATTTAATAATTGATAAGTTAAATAACAAGTTGTTGTTTTCCCATTAGTTCCAGTTACTCCAACTATTTTTAATTTACTTAATTTATCCTTATATTCTAAAGCTAATTGTTCTTTTAAATATTCTTCACTATTATCCACAACTTTAAGTTCAACTGGTACATCAACTGGATGCTCTGCCACAACGATCGATGCTCCATTTGCAATAGCTTCATCAATATAATCATGACCATCAACAGTATGTCCTTTGATAGCTACAAATATTTGCCCCTTTTTAACTTTCCTTGAATCTGTTTCAAATTTATTCATTAGTTTTTCACCCACTTAAATTATACTTTATTATTTTAAAAAAAACTATATTTATCTTTTTATAAATATCGTTTATAATAAATTTATGAAAATAAAACATAATTTAAAACCAATATATAATAATTATTCCCAAATCTTAATATTAGGTAGTATACCTAGTATTACATCTAGAGAAAAAGAATTTTATTATGCTCATCTTTCTAATCGTTTTTGGCCTATTTTAGCTAACTTATTTCATGAAGAATTAAGATCTAAAGATGATAAAATAAATTTTCTTCTTAAACATCATATTGCTCTTTGGGATACAATAAAATCATGTGAAATAATTAATTCTAGTGATAATACAATTAAAAATATTGAAGTAAATAACATTAATCTTTTATTAAAAAAAGCTCCTATAAGAGCTATATTTTGTCTAGGTAATACTTCCTATAAAACTTTTAATAAATATTTAAAAGTTAATATACCCGTATTTTATTTACCTAGTCCATCTAGTGCTAATGCTAGTTATAATTTAACCAAACTTATTAATATTTATAAAATAATATTAGATTATTTAAATTAATCTTTTATAGCAAAAGATCCATCTTTAAAAATAGTTACAACCCCTTCTTTAGTTTCCGCTTCAATATTTAAATCATTAGTTCCAATCATAAAATCAATATGATTTTGAGCTTCATTTAAACCATCTTCTTTTAAATTATTGGAATCTTTTAAGCATTCTTTAAAACCTGCTCCTAAAGCAATATGACATGAAGCATTTTCATCTAAACAAGTTTCGCCAAAGACAAAATTAGTCTTAGCTATAGGTGAATTTTTATCAACTAAGGCACATTCTCCTAAATAATGCATTCCTTCTTCTGATTCAATTAATCCTTTTAAAATATCTTTCCCTGTTTTAGCATCATATTCTATTACTTTTCCATCTTTAAATTTAAGATAAAAATCTTCTATTAAACTAGAATTATAAACTAAAGGTTTAGATGCATAAACTATTCCTTCTGTTTTACGAAAATCAGGGGAAGTAAAGACTTCATAACTAGGCATATTAACAATCATTTTAAAATCATTTTCTCCCGCGGATTGCCACATTGCTTTGGGACTTAAACCTATTTTTAAATCTGTTCCTAAAGAATTAGTATAATGTAAACTCTTTATTTCTAATTCATTTAATTTTAACATTAATTCTTTTTGTTTCTTTAATTGTTTATCCCAAGCTTTAATTGGATTATCTTCATTAACCATACAAACATCCATCATTAAATTAAATAATTTCTTAAAAGCTTCATCTTCACTTAAATCAGGGAATTTTTCTTTAGCCCAAATTATATTAGGATAAACGGCAATTAACCAAACTAATTCATTATTCATTTGTTTTTGTCTATATATTTTTTTATTATCCATCTTAACTTTACTAGCTAAAGCTATTTTTTCGGCATCAATATCATCCATGACACCTGGAAACTCTGAAGATAACATTAAAAAAGCTGCATTCTTTTGGGCATATTCATCCCAGTCTTTAGATTTAAAATATTCTTCTTTTTCAATATCCTCCAATTTAATCTTTTTTAAAATATCATGCGTTTTATGTATATCATTTTCTTGTAAATATACTTCAAGTCCCATCTTAAAGGCATATTCTTTTATTTTTTGAACAAAACTTTTTAAAGCAATATCATATGATACAAATAATATATTTGTATTTTCAAAATTTAAACATCTTTCTAATAATAATTTAATATATTTATTTTCTAACTCTTCCATAAATCCTCCTTTATTATTATAGCATTTATTTTTGAAAATAAACAAAAAACGAGATAATTTCTCGTCTTTATCTATCTTAAACTTTTTATTCTTTATTTGGATCTACTAATATTTTTACGGCACTATCTGTCCCACTTGTTAAACGTTCATAAGAAGCTTGAACACCATGAAGAGGAACAACATCATCAACAAACTTTTTAACATCAATTTTCTTTTCACTAATTAAATTGATACATGATTTAAATTCGTTAACGTCATAGGCAATAGCTCCTTGCACAACCAATTCTTTTGTTACCGCTAAGGCGGAATAAATAGCAATTGGTTCCAAAGATACCCCGACTAAAACAACTATTCCACCTGGTTTAACTAATGATAAGGCACTATTAACGGCCGCGGCATTACCTACACATTCAATGACAACATCAAAACCACCATGCGTTTTTTCCATTAAAGTTGGTACTGTTTTTTCATCAAGAGCATTGTACCACGCATCAGCTGCTTTTAACTTAACACTTTTTTCACCCCGAGCAGGATTTGTTTCCGTTAAAGCTACAAAACTTGCTCCTTCCATTTTCGCAAATGTCGCAGATACTAAGCCAATGATTCCTCCACCTATAACAAGAACATCATCACCAACTGCAATGCGACCTAAATGGGCAGCATGTAAACCAACCGCGGTTGGTTCAACCATAGCAACTTCTTCATCTTGCATATTATCAGGAACTTTAAGAACCATATCACTTCGAACAGCAATTCTGCTTGTTAAACCACCTGGATTATCTAAAGAAAGACCAACAGCATAAGTCCATGTTTCTTGACAAAATTGGACATTACCATTAATACATGCTTCACATTTTCCACAAGGGCTAATTGGTAAAGCTGTAACTCTATCGCCAACTTTTAAATCTAAACGATCTCCAGGATCAACCACAACTCCGGCAAATTCATGTCCCATGACTAATCCTTTTGGTTCACCACTCACCCAATAATGGATATCTGAACCACATATTCCGGTTTTTTTGATATCAATTATTACTTTTTTACCGTCTGCTTTAGGTGCTTCAATATCTTTAATTTCAAATTCTTTAGCACCCTTAATTGCAACACATTTCATTTATCAACTTTCCTTTCTATTTTAATCATACCATTATTATTATGACCCGAAAAGAAAAATTAATGTTAAATTGACATTATTTGTCAAAATAAAAAGCAATTATTTTACTAATTACTTTTTTCTACTTAACACAAGAGGTTTGTCAAGTTCTTCTTGAGGTAAATAATCTAATTCCATTTCCTTAACTAATTCCTCTTCTTTTGCATCTTCTTTTGTTTTTGTTTTTTTCTTTTCTAAAACATCATCCAAAATAGTTAAATTATCATTTAATGATTTAATTTTATCCGTTGACTTTTGTTTTTGAATCATCATCCAAATTATAGCTGAGAATGTTAAGCCATAACCTAATAAAGCTATAATATAAGATAAAACAAGACTTGAAAAAGCATAAGCCATGGAAACACTAATAAATGTGACAATTAATATAACGATCCCAATTGGTAATCTTTTCATTTCTTTAATATTTTTTTCTTCTTCTTTAATTTTTATTTCTATTTTTTTCTTTATTTCTTCAATAACTTCTATTTCATCATCAAAATAATTAACCTGCTTTGGACTTTCTTCTTTATTTTCCATCATATTCTAAAAACTCCCTTTCGTAATGGACATATCATATCATAAAATTATTATTTTGGCAAATTTACCATTTTAAGCCTATTTGACAAACATTTTCTCTTTTGTTATAATCTAACTGTTTTTTACCAAAGGGGGAATTTTAAATGGTAAATCGGAATATTACAAAATGTGAAGAATGTCGTTGGTTAGATACATCAAGAGCTGTTACTTGGGGAGGCCAATATAAATGTATGGCTAATCATGGCAATAAATATAAATGTGATAATGCTACTAGATGTCCAGATCGTGAAAAATATCAAAAACCTAGTTCTTGGTCAAGATCTGGTTGGTATATAACATCTTTAATCTTTAATATTCTTGGGGATTCTTTAGATAATTCATCTATATATTTAAATTTATATTATTTAAAAGATAATTATTTAAATGATAATGATACTTTTAAAAACTTTTTAATAGAATATGAACAAATAGCTCCTTTAGTTACCGAATCTATCTTAAATGATCCAAATTGTTTCCAATTAGCAAGAAGTTTAGAAGAAAGATTTTTAAAACCTTGTTCCGATTTAGTTAATAATGCTAACTTTTTTGAAGCCACTCTTGCTTATATTAATATGTTTGAAGAATTAAAAGATCATTATAAAATAGAATTAGTTCGTCCTAAAGTTTTAAAAAGAGTTCGAATAAAAAATAACGAAACCAATTAATTGGAATCGTTATTTTTTATTCTCTTACAACCTTAGTCTTAAATAATATATCATGTAAACCTAAATTATCTTTTCTAAATATAATTAAAAACATAGCTAATAAGATAAAACAATTACTTATTAAATTTATTATACTTGATATATTAATATAATAACTTTTACTAATAATAAATATTAATATTACATTACAAATATTAGCTCCTAGACCAAATATTATTACTTCTCTTAATAATAATTTAAAGAAAGAAACTTTAGTATCATCTTTATTAATTATTTTAATTTTCATTAATTTTTTACCTAATGTTTGTCCTTTATTAAAATATTGAAATAAAACAAAATAACTTATATAACTAATAATTGTAATAATATTATAACTAGCTCCATAATAATTTAAATCATAATCAATATTATTTATTTGTTCATAATCTATTTTACCATTTGCTACATCTATTAATAAATTATCATATTTATCCACAGCTTCTAAGTATTCATCTTCATGAGGATTTAAAAAACTTATTCCTTGTACCATACCCACAAATAAAGATATAAAAAGGATATCTATAAAAAAGGCACCAATTCTTTTAATTAACATATTTATTCCTCCCTCATTTTATGGAAAAACAAACTAGAATTAACTAGTTTGCTTATTAGATTTTAAAGTAACAGTTAATGTTTTTGTATCACCTTTACGATTTATCTTTATTTTTACTTTATCACCAACTTGATGTTGATATAAATAATATCTTAAATAAGCTATATTATTTACATCTTGATCATCAACACCAATAATAATATCTCCAGCTTCAATTCCCCCTTTTTCGGCTGCACTATTTTTTTCAACACTTGTAACAATAACACCACTGGATAATCCTGATTCCCTAATTATTTCATAATAATTAAAGTTATAATAAGCTCTCGTTAAATCAACCATTCCAACCCCTAAATAAGGTGTGTCAATTGTTTTACCAGCTAGAATTAAATTTGCTTGTTCAAGAGCATCTTCAATCGGAATAGCAAATCCCATCCCTTCAACTCCATCATCAACTAACTTTAGAGAAGTAATACCAATTATTTCCCCATTAGAATTACATAAAGGTCCTCCTGAGTTACCAGCATTAATAGATGCATCTGTTTGAAGAACTTTCATAACATAATCACTAGTACTACTATTACCAATAGCTACTTCAACCATTCTTTCTTTACCAGATAAAATTCCGCGGGAAACTGTCCATGAATAAACACTATCTAAAGGGGCACCAACTGCAAAAGTTGTATCACCTACTCTAGCATCATTTGATGAACCAACAGATGCAACATTTAAATCTTTAGAACTTTCAATAGTTAAAACAGCAATATCAGCATATTCATTATAACCACTTATTTTTGTTTCTAATACTGTTCCATCTGTAAAGGTAACAGTTATTCTATCTCCATTTTCAATAACATGATAATTTGTTAATATATGATAAGTATTCCCATCTTTTTGATAAACAAAACCTGAACCAGATGCTATATATGTATCTTTTTTATATGTGGAAACAACTACAACAGCATCATATACTTTTTCAACAGCATCTGCTATCCCATTTTCATTTACTGTAACATCTTTTTCTAAACGCATAACTTCTTCTGTTACAACAACAGGATAATATCTTATTAAAGCATACATAGCTAAACATCCAACAAAAAACGTTATAAGATACCAAACAAAACTATTCTTATTTTTCTTCTTATTATTTTCATTTTCAAATTCCATATTCTATAACCTCACTATTTCTTGATAATTTAAAGGAAAACCCATTTCCTCTAATACTTTATCTATTTTTATTGTTTTTAATCTTCCTTCTAATCTATTTAATTCATATGTTACTTCATTTATAAATGAATTAAAATTATCTTCATTTAATACATATTTAAATATTATTACTAATGCAAATAAATCATTCTTACCATAAATATATTCACCCGAATCATCTTTTTTTATACCCAACATATGATGATATTTTGTATCTTCAATAAATTTTTGGGTTTTATTAATATAACAAATATCCTCATGAGCACAAAGATTACGATAATTAGCAAGGATTGGTAAATATTCTACCATACTATATATGTCCATGGCAAATACATCTGCAATTTCTTTTTGATCTTGATATTGTAAAATAGTATAAAGTTCCCCGACTATTCCAAATGATAATACTTTAACAACAACCCAAAGAGGAATATAACCATAATTATTTAAATAATGAGCTGTAGCTGTATGTTGTTTACCATTAACGCTAATTTGTCTTTTCATCTTATGAATTAAATCATTAATTTGTCTAGTTTTTTTGGCATCATGAACAAAATTATGAGTATTTAAATAATTATTTTCTTTAAAACCATGATTTTTACTCATAACATAAGCTAAAATACTCTTAATATTATTTTCAAATATTAAAATATGTTTGAAAATAATATTACGAAGTTGCCGATCAAAATAAAACATGGCATACATTTCGCGAAAGGTTGTTCCTTCAATAAAGGTTCGATCAACATCTGATTTCATGAATAAATGACGATACCCATTTATAAAGAAATAATTTTCTCTTAAAAGTATATTACGGGTTTCTTCAATATCTTCAATAATCAGTCCTTTGTTCTCTAGGATTTCGATTTGTTCATCTAATGTTTTAAAAGTTTTCGTCTTCACATTTAAATCCACCTTTTATTTTTTACATTATATCACAAATCTCGTAATTAATATATATAATTTAAATGACTTTATTGTTAAAAAAAAGTGAAATATTTGTGAATTTTAATAATTTTATTAAAAATAATATTTAGATAAAAATATACTATATATTTAAACTTATACTAACCATTTTGCCGACGTCAGCAAAATGGTCATCTTTTTTCTAGTTTGCACAGCAAAATGCTATAATTTCAAATCTTAAATTAATATTTTAAACAATTAAATAACAAGCATATCTATTTAATTTATAATCGATTATATTTTTAGTAAAAACAGAAGTTTATAGTTAATTTTCTCTGATAAAAATCTCTTTTTATCTTCGTATAATTTATTATATTATGATTCAAAACTTCTTGTTTTTTTGCTCTCGAACTTATTTCTACCATTTTTCCCACTTGGGAAAAATGGTTGTATTTATTTTTCAAATTCATTCATTTTATATAGCTATAACAAATTAATTTTATTTCCAATATTTCTTGTTTTCTTCTACTTATTTTAATCTATACTAACCATTTTGCTGACGTCAGCAAAATGGTCATCATTTTTCTAGTTTGCACAGCAAAATAAGTTTATCCTAGTGCTATAGCTTCAAATCTTGAATTAATATTTTGAAATAACAAGCATATCTATTTAATTTATAATCGATTATATTTTTAGTAAAAACCCTTGTTTTTACAATTTTGGGGTAAACACCAAAATGGGAGTTTATAGAATAATTATTTTGTTAACAAGCAATTTAAGCTTTTTCAATTACCATAGAAAAAACAAAAATATCAATTAATTGTTAATAGTTTTCTTCTAGTCATTTTAATCTATACTAACCATTTTGCTGACGTCAGCAAAATGGTCATCAAATCTTTAGAAATATTTTATTATTAATAATTTAAATGTAATAATCAGAAAAAGCTATAGCTATTACATGAGCTATTTTAAATAAAATTTTTATGTATTTTACCTGTTGTAGTGACCAGATCAAGTTTTCCATATGAAGGAATCGAAAAAGGCCAAATTTATATCATTTAAATCTTTTTTTATTTTCTTTTTTTAACTTTTTAAGACTTTTTCAAATAACAAACATATCTTGAAAGTTCAAAATCATTAATTGTTTTTGTAGCACCTTTAGGTATACCTATCGTTTTGCCGGCGTCAGCAAAATGGTCATCAAATCTTTAGAAATATCCTATTATTAATAATTTAAATATAATAATCAGATAAAGCTATAGCTATTACATGAGCTATTTTTTGTTGATAACTACTTGTTATTAAAAGGTCTCTTTCTTTAGGATTAGATAAAAAACCACATTCTATTAAAATACCTGGTATTTTTAATTTTTCATACATATAAGTATTACTAGGTATTTTTTTTATATCACGATTACTATCTAAATTATTATTAAGATATTTTTGCATAAACTCAGCTAATTTTTGATTATTTTGATCATAAAAAACTTGAGCACCATAATAGGAACTATTAGGCAAATGATTTAAATGAATTGAAATATACATATCAGCTTGAGACTTATTTATTAATTTAATACGATTATCAAAATCAGCTTTTTTACGATGATTTTTAACACCCATGCTTAAATCATAATCACCATCCCTTATTAAAAGAACACCAGATCCTAATTTAGTTAATTCTTCTTCTAAATATTTAGCTATTTTTAAATTAAGATCTTTTTCATATATTTTACCTGTTGTAGTGCCAGGATCAAGACCTCCATGTGCAGGAATAGGAAAAGTCCAAAAATATCATTATTTCTTAAAATTCAATGTTCCATTCTATTTCTATA
>CANRDD010000045.1 GCA_947629305.1 uncultured Bacilli bacterium
AATATTGTTTATGCTGATGACTTAGTTAAAGAATACGGCGTTGATGCCATAAGATACTATATGCTTCATGAAATGCCTTTTGCTTCAGATGGGACATTTACAAAAGAATTATTAATTGAATCAATCAATAGTAACTTAGCTAATACTTTAGGAAATTTAGTTAATCGAACGATGGGCATGGCTGAAAAATATTTTGATGGCGTTATTACTGATACAAAATGTAGGGAAGAAATCGACCAAAGTTTAATTGCGCTTGTGGAAAGTACCCCAGCTAAAGTAACAAAAGCAATGGATAATTTACATGTAGCCGATGCCCTAGATTATGTCTTTGATATCTTTAGAAGAGCTAATAAGTATATTGATGAAACTTCTCCTTGGGCCTTAGCTAAAGATGAAAGTAAAAAAGATCGACTAAATACCGTTATTTATAATTTAATGGAAACAATTAGATATGGTGCCGTTTTATTACAAGCCTTTATCCCCGCTACTGCGGAAAAAATCTTTAAACAAATTAATACCGAAGAAAAAAGTTTTCCAACATTAGATAAGTTTGGTTATTTTAAATCTGGAACTAAAATTGGCCAAAAAGAAGTTTTATTTAACCGCATTGAGGAAAAAATATAATGTTTATTGATACCCATGCGCATATTTATAACGAATATTATGTTGATAAATCTTTAGTTATCAACAGAGCCAAAGAAGAAAAGGTCAATCTCATTATTAATAATGGCGTTGATCAAAAGTCTAATGAAGAAGTCTTAGCTAATGTTAATGCTAATGTCTATGGCGCTTTAGGTATCCATCCTGAGAGCGTCTTAGATTATACTTTAGAAGATATTGAATTTATTAAAAAAAATTTAAGTAATCCTTATATTGTTGCAATTGGTGAAATTGGCTTAGACTATCATTATGGTAAAGAAAATCGATTAGAACAAATTAAACTCTTTGAATTACAATTAAAAATTGCCGAAGATTATCATCTGCCGGTTATAATTCACTCTAGGGATGCAACAGAGGATACGATAAATACTTTAAAAAAATACCACGTTAAAGGTGTTATTCACTCTTTTTCTGGTAGTTTTGAAACGGCTAATATATATTTAAAAATGGGCTTTTTACTTGGGATAAACGGAGTTGTTACTTTTAAAAATGCTCACTTAATCGAGGCTTTGAAAAAGCTTGATTTAAATTCCTTTGTTTTAGAAACTGATAGTCCTTATCTTACGCCCGAACCCTATCGAGGAAAAACCAATGAGCCAGCCAATATTTATTATATAGCTAAATATTTAGAAAAAAATTTAGATATACCTTTGGCAAAAATAGCTAGCATAACAAGCGCAAATGCTATGCGTACTTTTGATAAACTACCTCAAGATGCTATTTTTGGCAAAGAAATAGAGAAATAAAGATGGTTGTAAGATAAATTATGAATTACTGAATTAAAAAACAGCCATATTTGGATTCCATTTTAAAAATACTAGCATAATAATTTTTAAAAATTAAAAGTTATTACGGTTAAACGTAATAACTTTACAAAAGTATAAAAATGATATATAATGTAATAGAGAGGCGATTTATATGCTTTTAAGAGAAGATTACTTAGCTAAAATAAGGGGATTTTATGATTCTGATTTAATTAAAATATTAGTAGGTATAAGAAGATGTGGAAAATCAGTTATATTAAATCAAATAATAGAAGAATTAAAAGAAAAAAGAAAAATAGATGAAAAACATATAATATTTATTAATTTTGAATTTATTGAATTTGAAGAACTATTAGATTATAAAAAATTAAATAAATATATAAAAGATAAAATTAAAGATAATAAAATATATTATTTATTTTTAGATGAAGTTCAAAATGTCGATAATTTTGAAAAAGTAGTTAATTCCCTGAGGGCTCAAGTTAAAAATGTAAGTATATTTTTAACGGGATCAAATAGCAAAATGTTATCAGATGAGTTATCATCAGTTTTATCTGGTAGATATGTTTTATTCAATATTAATCCTTTATCTTATAAAGAATATGTATCTTTAACTAAAAAGAATGGAAAAGATTTAAATACTTTCTGGGATTATGCTAAATGGGGAGGACTTCCAAATAGGTGTGAATTTACAAATGAAATAGATATAAAAAATTATCTTCATAGTGTATTTGATTCTATTATTTTAAGAGATGTTGTTAAAAGATTAAATTTAAAAGATACTATTCTTTTTGATAAGATTTTACAATATTTGATTGAAACTGCTGGCCGTGAATTTTCGGCTGATAATATTATAAAATTTTTAGATAAAGAAAATAAGAAAATATCTAATGAAACACTTTATAATTATATAGATGCTTTATGTAAAGCTTTAATAATAAAAAAAGTATATAGATATGATATTGCTGGTAAAAGTGTATTAAAAACATTAAATAAGTATTATGCAACAGATTTAGGAATTGCTCAAATTAAAAATAATAACCCAGAATTTAAAAGTTATGTTGTTTTAGAAAATATTGTTTATAATGAATTAATAAATAGAAACTATGAAGTATATATAGGTAAAACTAAAAATGGTGAAGTAGATTTTATTGCTAAAAAAGATGGAAATATTAAATACATTCAAGTAACTTATGAAATGGAGAATAATGATAATACTATTGAAAGAGAATTTGGAGCTTATAAATCTATAGAAGATAATTATCCAAAATATATTATTTCTCTTGATAAAATAGATTTATCTCGGGAGGGAATTATCCATTTAAATTTAATTGATTTTTTATTAGGTAATGAGTTTTAGTATTAAAAATTTATTATTGCATTATTATGGCGTTATTATTGCATTATTATTGCATGAAGGTAATAAATATATTATAATGTCGTTGGAAGGTGAGGAAATGATTGATTTTATAGATAATTCAAAAAATTCTCTTAAGAATATTGTATCTCCTACACAAGATTTATCTTTTTCTCAATTAAAAATATATTATGAAGAAAAGAAATATAAAATAAATGATAATTTTTTAAATCAATTAGGACTTATAATGGAAGATGGTAGATATAATTATCTTGCTTATCTTTTAGCGGATAATAATGATATTTCTATTAAAGTTGCAACTTATTCTGGTAATGATGCCTATGATTTAATTGAAAATGAAGAATATGGATATTGTTGCTTAATAAAAGCAACCAAAAATGTTATTAATAAATTTGAACAAATTAATAGGACATTTACTAAAATAACTAGTGAAGATAGAAAAGAAGTTAAGATGTTTGATATTGTTTCTGTGAAGGAAGCAATTACTAACGTTTTTGTTCATACATTATGGGAGAGAGAATATCCACCTAAGTTTGAAATATTTAGTGATCATATTGCTATATCTTCTACAGGTGGATTACCACTTAATGTATCTAAAGATGATTTTTTAAAAGGATTTTCTGCCCCAACACATCCTGAATTAATGAGAGTATTTAAAGATTTAGAATTAGTTGAACAATTAGGAACAGGAATAATAAGAATCTTGAAATCTTATAGTAAAGATGTTTATGAGTTTAGTGATAATTTTATTAGAGTTAATTTTAAATTTAAATCTGGTGAATCTTTAACCAATTTGCCAAGATCGGTAGATAATAATAATCATTATTCTTTATCAGAAACTCAAGAACAAATTATTCAATTTATAAAAGATAATAAACGAATTACACAACAAGAAATAAGTAGTAATTTAGGAGTAAATATAACGACAGTTGCAAGAAATTTAAAAGATTTAAAAGAAAAAAATATTATTAAAAGAAATGGCACAAATAAAAATGGTCAATGGGAATTATTATAATCTCATTGATTTTTTATTTCGTTATTATTGCATTTGCTATGTAATAATTAAAAAATTTATATATAAGTATTATATAATTTTATAAAGAAAAAAATATTAATTAATTTAAAGAATAAGACTAAAGAATGGTTTAAAAACTTGGCTCATATAAAGGTAAATAATTCTTGCTAAATTAATAAAATTATTATATGATATTAAACAAGTTAAAGGGATGAGAATTATGTCTATACTAAATCCAGATCAAATATCTTTGATTATTTCTAAGATGAGTGAAGAGTTTGCTAAAATTTATTTAACAAAAGAATATTTTGGTGATTTTCCTGATAAAGATGCCGAAGTTATTCGTTTGTTTTTAAATGGTTATTGTGCTATATTTGCTTTAGCTTTAAAGAAAGTTATCCCTGAGGCATCTTTTTATTTATATCAAGCCGAAGGTAAACATATTTTAATTAATATTAATAATTATTTTTATGATATAAGAGGATTAGTAGCACCATCATTTTTAGAAAATGGATCTTTAGAAAAAATAAATGATGTATTTGAAGTACCAAGTGTTATCCCAGAAGATTATTTATTTTCTACGAATAGTGAGTTTTATGAAACCTTAATTATTGTTTTAGCTCAAGCTGGTTTAGATTATGAAGAAAGCAGAGGTTGGACAAAAGTTAAAAAACTTCACTAAATTAACACATAATATCCATGAAAAAGACAATTAATAATTTTATAATATGCTTGAAGAAATGGTTTTAGGTATATTTTATTGATCATTTGACTCTTTTACAAACCTTTCTATAGTAAAAACTGATAAATTCCTACAAAGTTTTCGAAGAATATACCATTTTAGAAAAGACCATTTTTTCTTATGCTTAATTTTCCAAAACTTGCACATTAAGTAAATAAATGATAAAATATCTTTGTAACCAAAGTTAAAGGTGATTTAGATGGATAATAAAACAACGGTTTTCAATGTCCAAGAATTAAGACAGGAATTAATATTAATGACCATTAATGAAGTGATTGAAGCTTTAAATTTTCGGGGATATAATGCCACGAAACAATTAGTTGGGTATTTGATCACAGGAGATGATAATTACATCACATCCTTTAATTCATCAAGAAAGAAAATTAAACAATTTTCGCGAAGTGAAATATTGATGGCCATTTTAAATGCTTATCAAGGTAGGTAATTATGCGTTATATGGGTTTAGATTTAGGAACAACTTCTTTAGGTATTGCTTTAACTGATAAAACTAATATGATAGCTCTTCCTTTAAAAGTTTTAAAGTTTCCTAAAGAAGAATATGCTAAGGTATTACCAGAATTAAAAGAATTAATTAATGATAATAATATCACAGATATAGTTTTAGGTTTACCTAAAAATATGGATAATTCTTTAGGTTTTGCCTCCCAAAGAAGTTTAAATTTTGCTAAGTTATTAGAACAATTTAATTTAAATATTCATTTATATGATGAAAGATTAACTACTGTTGAAGCTTTAAACCTTTTAAAACAAGCTGGTTATAAAAATTTAAAAGAAAAAAAAGTTGATGCTATCGCGGCACAAATTATTTTAGAAAGCTTTTTGAAGGGATTAAAATGAAGAGTAGAATAATAACTTATGATGATGATAAAAAAGATGAATATAATGTTTTATTTAAAGTAGAAACAGATTATAATGATATTAATTATGTTGTTTATACCAAGGGAGAAAAGAATCTTGATGGGGAAGTAATTGCCTATGCTAGTAAATATTCTTTTAAAGGTGGTAAACAAAAATTAGAACCAATTGAGGATGATTATACTTTAGAATTTTTAGATAGTATCCTTTTAGAAATGCAAAGAAAATTAAAAGAAGAAAAAGAGTGAAGAAAATGAAGAAAGTAATTATAAGTATTAGTATTATATTAATTGTATTTATTTTAAGTATTTTCTTATTTATTAATTATAGTTTAAAAAGTGTTAGTAAAGAAAGTGAAGAGGTAAGTTTTACAATTAAAAGTGGGATGAGTGCTAAAAAAATTGTGAAAGAATTAAGTGATGCTAATTTAATTAGAAATTCTTTTGTTGCGGAAGTTTATATGCGTCTTAAAACTGATAGTAATTTTATGGCGGCAACATATAATTTAAATCGTAATATGACTGTTCCCGAAATATTTAAAACTTTAGCTAAGGGAGGTAGGCCTGACCAAATGGTTCATTTAACTTTTGTCGAAGGCTTAACATTAAAAGAATATTTAAAGCAAATAAGTGAGGCTTTTGCTTTAGATTATGAACAAATTTTAAAAGAAGTAAATGAAGAAGAATTTTTAAAACCTTTAATAGATAAATATTGGTTTTTAGATAATGATTTATTAGATAAAGATGTTTATTATTATTTAGAAGGTTATTTATTTCCTAATACTTATGAATTTTATGCTAATTCTTCTTTAAAAACCATTATGACAAAGTTATTAGATGAAACAGGTAAAAAATTAGAACCTTTAAAAGAAGAAATAGAAGAAAGTAATAAGAGTGTTCATGATATACTAACGATGGCATCAATTATTGAAAAAGAAGCAATTAGTGATGATGACCGAGCTAAGGTTAGTCAAGTAATTAGAACAAGAATAGCTAAAAATATGAACTTAGGAATGGATGTTACAACCTATTATGGTGTTCAAAAAAGTTTAAAAGAAGCTTTAACCAAACAAGATTTAAGTAATGATAATCCTTATAATACTAGAAATGAAAAATTAAAAGGTTTACCAATTGGACCAATTTGTAATGCTTCTTTAGCAAGTATTAAAGCAGCTTTAGAACCGGCAGATACAAATTACATTTATTTTTATGCCGATATTAAAACAGGGCAAATCCATTTTACCGATAGTTATCAAGAATTTTTAACTTTTAAAGAAATATATAAGTAAGGTGAAGAAAATGAAAGAACAAATATTAGAAATGGAACAATATGCTTTAGAAAATAATGTTCCTATTATTGAAAAAAAATCAATTGCATTTATTATGAAATATATTAAAGAAAAACAAATTAAAAATGTTTTAGAAATTGGCACAGCCATAGGTTATTCCGCCATTTTAATGGCATCAAGTGATAAAGATACTTTAGTAACAACAATTGAAAGAGATGAAACTAGGTATATGGAAGCATTAAAGAATGTGAAGAAATGTGGAATGGATAAAAAGATTAATGTTGTTTTTCAAGATGCATTAGAACTTAATTTAAGTGAAGATTTAAAATATGATTTAATATTTATTGATGCTGCAAAAGGTCAATATACCAAATTTTTTGAAAAATATAAAAACTTTTTAAGTCCGGATGGAACTATTATTACCGATAATATTAATTTTCATGGTTATGTTGGTAATTCAAAAGCTTTAGATAAAGGTAATTTAAAAAGTTTAGTGGAAAAAATAGAAAGTTATATTGAATTTTTAAAGAATAATCAAGAATTTGATACGAAGTTTTATGATATTGGGGATGGTTTATCCATTAGTGTGCGTAAACAATGAAAAAGTTAGTTACAATAACAAATGAAGAATTAATAAATGAATTAAAGGATAAAGACGATATTACTCGTCTTTATCCTTTAGAAAATTATTGCCTTGGTTATGATTTATGTTTTGATATAAAGAAAATAGATGATTTTGTTTTAATAAATAGAATATTAAATGATGAAGAATTAGATGAATTAGAAATATTACTTAAAGATAGTAATATAAAAGGAATAGTATTTGATGATTTAGGTATCTTAGAAATAATAAAGGATTTAAAGGTAACTAAAATATTATTATTAGATCATTTAGCTTTAAATAGTTTATCTATTAATTATTATTTAGATTATGTCGATAGTGTTGTTGTATCTAGTGATTTAACTTATGAAGAAATAGAGAATATTACTAGTAAAGTTAAAAAAGATATTGTTATATATGTATATGGATTAAAAAGATTAATGATATCAAGAAGAAGATTATTATCTAATTATATTGATTATTATGGTTTAGATAAAACTGGTAAAGTTAATGCAACAGTTATTGATCATGATTTTATAATTAAAGAAGATGATTTTGGAACAACTGTTTTTATGAAACAATATTATAATGGTTTAAAATTATTATCTTTAGATCATGTTTTATATTTTTGGTATGATTTAATTAATGTAGATATAGATCAAATTAAAAAAATTATTTATTTAAATGAAGATGCTTTAAAAGGATCAGTTAAGTTTTTAGAAGAAGCATCAACATATAAAATAAGGGGGTAATAATATTTGATTGAATTACTTGCCCCCGCGGGGGATTTAGAAAGACTTAAGTTTGCCATCCATTATGGGGCTGATGCAATTTATATTGGAGGACAAAATTATAGTTTAAGAGCTAATGCAAAGAATTTTTCTTTAAAAGAAATAAAAGAAGCTATTAGTTATGCTCATTCTTTTAATAAAAAAGTTTATGTCGCGGTTAATATTGTTTTTCATGAAGAAAATATTATAGGATTAGATGATTATTTAAAGTATTTAGAAGAAGTAAATGTTGATGGTATTATAGTTAGTGATATTCTAGTTATTAAAAGAATAAAAGAATTAAATTTAAAATTAAATATCTGTTTATCAACGCAAGCTAGTACGTTAAATGCAAGAAACGTTAGATTTTGGCAAAGTCTTGGAGTTACAAGAGTTGTCTTAGCTAGAGAAGCAAGTAGAGAAAATATTAAAAGAATAAAAGAAGAAACAGGAATAGAAGTAGAAACATTTATTCATGGCGCTATGTGTACATCTATTTCAGGTAAATGTATTTTATCTAATTATGTGACAAATAGAGATTCTAATCGGGGTGGTTGTGCCCAAATTTGCAGATGGCCATTTAAGATTGATGGTAAACCAGATTTAACTATTACACCTAAAGATTTAAATATGATTCCTTTTATTGCGGATGAAATCTCTATTGGGGTTAATTCCTTTAAAATTGAAGGAAGAATGCGTTCTATTTATTATATAGCAACTGTTATTTTAGCTTATAGACAAATGATTGATAAAATATTAAAAAATACTTTAACTACCAAAGAAGAAAGTTATTATTTAAATATTTTAAATCGTTGTGCTAATAGAGAATCAACACCCCAATTTTATGATAAATTACCAGGGGTTAATGAACAATATTTTGCCGAGAGAGAAGAATTATCTAATCAAGATTTTTTAGGTTTAGTTTTAGAATATGATGAAGAAAATCATTTAGCTAAAATAGAACAAAGAAATTATTTTGAAGTTGGTTATGAAGTACAATTTTTTGGACCAAATATGGAAACTTTTAATTATAAAATTAATAAAATATATAATGAAAATAAAGAATTAATAGACGTTGCTAGACATCCTAAAATGATTATTTATTTAGAAATAAATAATCATTTAAGAGCAATGGATATGATGAGGCTTAAAGTATTTGACAAAAAAGATTTTTTATAGTAATATCTTGTTTGTACTAATAAAAGAAAGAGGCAAAAATATATGAAAAAAGATAATAAATTTATAATGACAGCTGAAGGTTTTATGCAAGCTGAAGAAGAATTAAATGAACTTAAAAGTGTGAGAAGACCTGAAGTTATTAAAGCATTACAAGAAGCTAGAGCATTAGGTGATTTATCAGAAAATGCTGATTATGATGCAGCTAGAAATGAACAAGCTATAATTGAAGCTAAAATAGCGGAATTAGAATATAAACTTGAACATGCGGAAATTATTGATAATAGAGATAAATCATTAATAAATTTAGGTTCAACAGTTACCATAAGTTATGATGATGGCGAAGAAGAAGAATATAAAATAGTAGGATCAATGGAAGCTGATCCATTTGATAATAAAATATCAAATGAATCACCTTTAGGAATAGCTCTATTAAATCATCATGTTGGAGATAGTGTTAATGTTGATTCACCTAATGGTGGTTATACAATAAAAGTTGTTAAAGTTGCATAAAAGAACTAATAAGTTCTTTTTTCGTTTCTTGTAAAATAAATGTAAAATATGTAAAGCGATAAAATTTATTCTTGCATTAGCATATATATATATATATAATGATACTAGGAAAAGTGTGTTCTTAGTACTTTACACA
>CANRDD010000046.1 GCA_947629305.1 uncultured Bacilli bacterium
TACAAGTCAAAATTTAATAAAATTAATAAAATCAGAATACATAACCAAAGATGAATTAGGGGATTCTGATATAGAAATTGGAAGTACTTTAACTCCAAATAGTTCATATGCTCAATATGCAAGAATAAAGAATCGAAGTGGTATCAATGGCTTTTATTGGTCTGGATCAAGTAGTAATTATTCAAATGAATGGCAAAATAGCTCGTTGTATACAACATTAAATGAAAATTATTTAACAAAACTAGATGAAATAGGAAGTACAACATGGTCAGATAAAATAGAAATCGTATCATGGAACATAGCAGGCGTATCAAATTCAGAAAGGCAAAAACCAGCCAAAGATGTATTTACAATAGAAATGAATAATAGTACACAAGGAAGCGTACAAGCAACAACTCCGATAGTTGATGCCCAAGTAGGATTAATGTATGCCTCAGACTATGGTTTTGCTGCAAGTAAAGATAATTGGCAAACAGACTTATTATCTTATAGTATAGATACAAATAGAAGTGGGAATTGGCTATTTAATGCTGTTAACGAATGGACTATATCCTGCTATTCGGACTATTCCGGTAGTGCGCTGCGTGTCTACGACGGTGGCCACGTGGACAACGGCGATGTCAACTTCTGCGCGTATGCCGTGCGTCCGTCCTTCTATCTGAAATCTACGGTAAGGTATTTGGAAGGAGATGGAAGCTATGACGAGCCAATATTCCTTGGCTGACTGGATCCCATTAGATCGATCCCATTAACTTAACGATCCCATTAACTTAACTGTGTCTCTGAAGTAAATGATGTAATAAAATACATCAAACATAATAGCTATTATTATAAAGAGTTGTTGATTTTTCAACAACTCTTAACTATGTCTGGAAAGAAAATAAATAAGTAATAATAAATTAAGAAATAAATTAACTATTAATAAATCTTTGTTCTAAACTATTATTTATGTTGTACAATTAAATAGGGAATGAATATGGATAAAATAATAAAGAAAATAATGGAAAAGATAGAGAATAATGGTTATGAAGCTTATATTGTTGGAGGTTATGTTCGTGATGCTTTAAGAGGAATTAATTCTTTTGATGTAGATATATGTACAAATGCTTTACCTAAAGAAATTCATAAATTATTTAATATTAATAGTAATATATATGGTAGTTCTAATATAAAGATAGGTAAATATAATATTGATATTACAACATATAGAAAAGAATTATCTTATGAAAATAGAAAACCTAATAGTTTAATATATATTAATTCTTTAGATGAAGATTTAAAAAGAAGAGATTTTACAATAAATACGATATGTATGGATAAAAATGAACATATTATTGATAAATTAGAAGGTATTATAGATTTAAATAAAGGAATAATTAAATCAGTTGATAATCCTATTGATAAAATAAAAGAAGATCCTTTAAGAATATTAAGAGCTATTAGATTAGCTACGACTTTAGATTTTGAATTAGATGAAGAATTAAATAAAGCTATTAAAGATAATTATATGTTAGTTAAAACATTATCTAAAGAAAGAATAAAAAATGAATATAGTAAAATATTAATGAGTAAAAACTTTCAAAAAGGACTTAATTTAAGTAAAAAATATAAACTAAATGAATTATTAAATATTACTTATGATAAGATTATTTATACACCAAGTATTCTAGGTATGTGGGCACAAATAAATTTTTCTAATATGCCATTTACAAAACAAGAAAAAAGCACTATAATAAAAATTGCAGAGATATTAAAAATAGGCTCTCTAAATAATTTAACTCTTTATAAATATGGTTTATATCCTTCAACAGTAGCTTTCCAAATATTAGGTATTTCTCCTAAAGAAATAAATAAATTATATAAAAAAATACCTATTAAAGAAAGAAAAGATATAGCTATTACTTATACAGATATAATAAATATATTAGATCTTAAATCTAAGAATAATATTAAAAATATATATCAAGATTTAGAAGAAAATATATTAAATTATAATCTTAAAAATAATAATAAAGAGATTAAAAAATATTTAGAAAAGAATAAAGGAAAGTGGTAGTTTTGAATAATAACAAAAAATTTGTAACAGAATCTTTATTTATTAAAGAAGCTATTAAAAATAACTTATCTTTAGATGAGTTTTTACTTTTACTTTATTTTGATAATTCTTATGATTCAGAGTTTGATATAGCTCTTGTATCTAAAATATTAAATATGGATGAAAAAAAAGTTTTAATGGCTTATAGTAGTTTAATGAAGAAAAATTTAATTAAAGTTAAAGCTGAGAAAAATGGGTTTGGAAAGATATGTGAAAAAGTATCTTTAGATAATTTTTATCAAGAAATAAATTTTGATAATAAAGAAAATAAAAAAGAAGAAAATAAGAAAAGTATATATAATATATTTGAAGAAAAATTAGGAAGAACATTAAATGGAATGGATTATGAAATAATTAATGCTTGGTTAGATAAATTTAAAGAAGAATTAATTATAGAAGCTTTAAATGAAGCTATTAAAAATGGAGCTAATAGTTTAAGATATATTGATAAAGTATTATATGAATGGCAAAAGAAAGGTATTCAAAATGTACAAGAGATAGAAGAAAAGAATGATTATCGAAATCCTTTTATTGAAGCTAATATCTTTAATTTGGATTGGTTAAATGAAAAGTAAAGAATTAATTAAAATATTAGATGAATTAGTACCTAATCCCCATTGTGAATTAAATTATAATAAAGATTATGAATTATTAATAGCAACAGTTTTATCAGCCCAATCGACTGATAAAACTGTTAATTTAGTTACACCAGTATTATTTAGTAAATATGATATATATAGTTTAAAAGATGCTTCTATAGAAAATATAGAAAGAATTATTAAACCAGTTGGAACATATCATAAAAAAGCTTTATTTATTAAGAAAATAGCCCAAAGTTTAGTTGATAACTATGATGGTAAAGTTCCAAATAATAGAGAATATTTAGAAAATTTAAAAGGAGTAGGACATAAAACTTGTAATGTTGTATTAGCTGAACTATTTAATGAACCAACGATGGCTATAGATACGCATATGATAAGAGTAAGTAATAGACTTGGTTTAACAAATAGTGGAGATGTAAAAGTAATAGAAGAAGATTTAAAAAAATATTTTCCAATAGATAAATGGAATAGAGTTAATCATCAATTACTTTTATTTGGCCGTTATAGATGTAAGAGTATTAAACCAGAATGTGATAATTGTCCATTTAATAATAAATGTAAAAAAACTTTTAAAGGTTAGTCTTTAAAAGTTTTTTTCTTTAATCTAATTTATCATCACTAGGTTTATTATTACTTGGTTCATCATCATTATTATCTAACATATCATCAACAAATTGATCAACAGATCTAATATTTATTTCTAAGCCATCACTTATATTCGCGGTAAAGATCGAATAAGCAGCTTTAATAACATAAACAGAAGCATTAGGATTATTAATAACATAGCTTGATTTGTCTGTTCTACCTAAATAAGTTAAATTACCACTGGAATCTTTTTGATAAATATTATAACCTAAATTACCGATATAACTACGATTATAATTAAGTCTTTCATCATAATACTTAGTTGCATATTCTTCATAATTTTTATTAAAGTATTCTTGTAAATAGGTTGGGTTAATACTATCTGGGGTTTTAATTGGTGTCCAAGATAGATTTACAGATGAACCAGAGAAATTATAAGACCCATTAGTTGGAGCACTTAATTTAGAGAATCTAGTTGATACTTCGGTTGGTTCTGTGCCAGCTTTAAATGATTCGATTCTTCTTAAATCACTTGGTGTAAATTCACTGGCAAGTTGGGTTGGAACAGTGCCATCTTCAACTTCAACAGTAACAACATCACTTGGTTTATTAAATCTTTGCCCTGATGAATAAATTCTTCTTCCAAGTTCGCCCATGATATCTTTTCTTAAATTAGTTCCGACTTTACTTGTTAAATAATATTCACTCGTTGTTTTATCATAACCAAGCCATAGGGCAAAGGCATATTCAGGCGAGTAGGTAATATTCCATGCATCTCTTGTCGCATTAGTTGGAACACCATAACTTTCCGCGGTTGCTGCATCAATGTTGGTTGTTCCCCCTTTAGAAGCAATATCTGTATCACTCATTTTTAAACCAGAGATATTTTTTTCCGTAGCACTCATTAACATGTCGGTAATCATATAAGCTGTCTCAGCACTCATAACTCTTGTTTGTTCATATTTATATTCAATTATTTCGCCTGTTTCAATTAATTCAATTTTGGTATAAACATAAGGTTTAATGTAATAACCACCTCGGCCAAATGCAGCATAAGCAGCACTCATTTGTAATGGGGTAACACCATCAAAACCGCCAATCGAGAAAGCTTCAAATAGGTTAGCTCCATAATCAATGCCAAGGCTATGGACAAAATCAGATATATAAGATGGATTTTCATTATAAACCGCTTTAAAGGCTCTTAAGGCTGGGATATTCCGCGAATTAACTAAAGCTGTTCGCATCGTTATTTCGCCTTGATATTTGCCATCGGAATTTTTTATCGCTGTGCCATTAGTGTAAGTTGTTGGTTCATCTAATAAAATGGTTGATGGTGACCAGTGCAAGTATTCAATCGCTGGACCATAGTCAAATAAAATCTTCGCCGTTGATCCTGGTTGTCTTATAACTTTCGTTGCTCTTTCGGTTCCTCCTGAACCATAACCTCTTCCTCCTGATAAAGCCACAACTGATCCATCTTTAACACTTGTAATGGCAACACCTTCTTGCATTTTTTCATTAGGGAAGAATTTTAAAATATTACCTTTATTATCTTTTAATTCTCCTTTTTCAAAATCCGTAATAATATCTTGAACATTAGGATCAATTGTTGTATATATTTTCATTGGAACAATAAATGGATCATATCCCGTATTATTTTTTACTTCACTTTTAATAAAGTCAACAACAGCTTGATTAACATTACTAACATCTTTCGAGCGATCTCTTAATAAAGAAGCAATTGGAATATTTAAAACATCTTGTTTTTCTTGTTCAGTTATATAACCATGATTAACCATATATGTTAAAACGGTATTTTGTCTTTTCCGAACAGCATTAGGTGAAGTATAAGGATTTAAATTAGCGGGATTTTGGAACATTCCTGCCATAATTGATGCTTCGGCTAAACTAATGTCTGAAACTGATTTACCAAAGAAATATTGACAAGCTTGTTCAACACCAAATGTTCCTCCGTAGTTGGTTGTTCCGCCTGAGAACCACATCGAATTAACATAAAATTCAATTATTTCTTCTTTAGTATAATTACTTTCAATTTTAAAGACCGACATATAAATATCCGTTGCTTTTCTAATTAAACCTTCAATACCATCAGCTTCATCATCAGTATAAGTTTTTTTAACAACTTGCATAGTTATTGTTGATGCTCCACCAGCCCAACTTTTACCCATCAGTTGTCCAATGGTTGCTTTAACAAATCTTGCTACATCTAAACCACTATGTTGAAAGAATCTTGAATCTTCCGTAGCAATAATAGCATCAATTAACACTTGAGGTAATTCATCATAATTAACTAAAACCCTATTTTCACTACCTAATCTTGTTAATTCTGTCCCATCAGCATAATATATAACTGTTGCTTCTTTTTTATATAATTTTTCTTTATTAAAATCAGGTGAAGTAATAATAACATATAATGCAAAAACTAATATTAAAGAAACAACCGCAATACCTCCAATTAATATAATTGATAATAAAACAGTTATAATCTTTTTTCCAATACTTTTATTATCTTTATTTTCTTCTTTTATTTTCTTCATCTTAACCTCCAATTATTTTATCTATTACATCTATATAATCTAATCCTTTTAAATAATTATACTTTAATATATATCCTTTATCCTTTATATAACTATAAGGAATACTTTTTCTTTTTTCATTATTTATAAACGTTAATAAATCTTTACCACTTAATAAATAATATTCATCATTAATACTTATAATTAAAAAGACTATTCCTTTATGATTATAAATATTTTGAATATGTTTAAGTTGATGAGGATGAATATTATTTAAAGGAAAAGAAGTTTTATTTGTCGTAACTTTTGCATCAAATTCAATATAATAACCTTTATATAAACCATTAAAATCAAGGGTAGAAGGCATTTTATAAAAAGCATCTTTAATTCTTCTTTCCCCATTTTGATATATAACTTTAGCAACCCCGATGGGAGTTGGTTTTTTATAAATATAAGCAATATCATTTTCTTTATAATAAGTATTGGCTTCTTCAATAATTGTTTCTAAATCTAAACCCCGATTACTATAATTTATTATTTTTTGATAATTTTTTTTTATATTATTAGGATATTGCAAAACCAATCACCTTTAATAATTATATCATAAATAAATAAAAACTTGTGTAATTTAAGTGAAAATAAAGAAAAAAGTTAAAATATTGTCATTATTTGTCGAATATCAAACATTATTTAAATAAGTATAGTATGATTATAATAGGTGAAGAAAATGAGAATAGAGTATTTTTTAAGTTATATGTTAGAAAAAATAAATAGAGCAGAATTAAACTTTAATTTAGGATTAATAAAGAAGAAAAAGAAAATTTAATATATATTGATTTATTTTTCTTTTTTTAGTAGAATAATAACCATATTTTATGGGGGAAAATAAAATGAAAGCAACATTATTAATAGATGAACAAGTATTTGGTGATAATAAACTAAATATATTTAAAAAAATTTATTCAAAATGTGCTGTAACTGATTTTGCTATATTGTTGGGAGATTATATTTCTGATGAGGATTATGTAGATTATGATAATACTTTAAAAGGTCGTACGGGATGGTATCGTTTATCAACTTCTGATGGGGATGGAGATGTTCGTTGTTTAGATGAAGCTGGTAATGTATTTGCTGGTTTTGCTGATAGAAGAGAAATTGGAATAAGACCAGTTATACCTTTACCACCTTCTTTAAAGGAAATAAAGAATAAAAATGGTGTATATGAAGTAGAATATGGGGAATATCCTCAGTATGTTGTAGAACCATTCTTAGAAGCAAAATTAGAACAAGCATATGAAACAGGAAATTTAAAAAAAACCGGTAAAATATATACAACTGATTCTCGAAATTGGAATGATTATACCTTACCTTTTCACGCTGTAGAATGTGAAGAATATGAATATAATAGTAAAAAATATATTCGAATATATTATAAAAATAGTAATAGCTGTAAGCTTTCTAATAACATACAGTATGGAATTGGAAATTATGTTTGGTTAGAAGTATCACCTCTTAAATGGTGTGTTGATAAAAAAGCTAATATTTTAGTATCTAAAAACATAATAGCATCAGGTGTTAGATTTTGTGATGAAGGAAAATATGATGGTAATTTTAAAAATACCGAAATGTATATGTTTTTAAATGATTATTTTCTTAAAGAAATAAATGTTAATATAAATTATCAAAAATTAACAGAAGAAGAAAAAATAATTCAAGAAAAAATAAATCCATATGGCTTTAAGTTTGATGAAGTAGGAGAAGAAGAAATAATAAAAGGATGCTTAGAAAGTGATATTCCTGTTTTTTTACATGGCTTATCAAGTGAAGGAAAAAGTGCAAGAGTAAAACAAATAGATCCAACTTGTACAATTATTTATTTAAGAAATGAAACACCTGTTAGTTTAAATGGAAAAAGTGTCTATAATGAAAAAAGTAATAAAATGATTGATATAAAACCAAGTTGGTTAGAAAAAATAGAAGAAAAATGTACTAAGGAACCAGATAGAATTCATGTATTATTCTTTGATGAAATATCTAATGCTTTGCCAAGTATTCAAGGGATGGCTTTTAATATTGTTTTAAATAAAGAAGTAGATGGGAAATGGCAATTACCAGAAAATGTCAGAATAGTTGCTGCTGGTAATGAACTAAAAGATTCCCTTGCTGCTAATCAAATCGCAGAACCCTTATTTAATAGATTTGCTCATGTCTATATTAAAACAACCACAGAGAAATGGCTATCTTGGGCAAGTCAAAATAATATTCATCCAACAATTATAGCTTATATAACTTATACAAATGGAGCAGCTTTAAGAAGTGATTATGATGGGATAAAACCAAATGCTGATCCAAGGAAATGGGAAATGGCATCAAAAATGTTATATCAAACCAAAAATCCTGAGATGTTAAGATGCTTAGTTGGCGAGGATATAACCAAAGAATTTACTGAATTTTGTAAAACACCACAGATAACATTAGAAGATGTTATAAATGATAATTATACAGATGAACAAATAAATAATTTAAATCTTGCTAATAAATATGTTTTAGTGTCTTACCTTAGTAGTGTTAATGAAGAAAATGTCGAAAAAGTAAGAAGCTTTGTAGCTAAGTTAGGGAAAGAACTATTAAATATCTTTGATTTACTATGGACAAGAAATAAGGAAGAAAGAATGGAGATATTGCAAGAATTAAATGTAACAAAATTAATATTAAAAAAGGAAGTGAAATAAACTCATGAAAGCAATATTATTATCTGAAGAACAAGTAGATGGGCGTCGTAATAAGTTAGATATATTTGAAAAAATAGATTTAGAGAGTGCTGTAACAGATTTTGCTATAGTTTTAGGTGAGTATATTCCAAATAATTTATATGTAGATTATGATTCCTCTTTGAAAGGGCGTGTAGCTACATATAATTTATTAAATACTGATGGTGATGGAGATGTTCAATATGTTGATGCACATGGTATTATATTTTCCCGTTATGCTGGTAGTAGAAATGGAGGAATAAGACCAGTTTTACCTCTTCCTCTTTCTTTAGGGAATGTAAAGAATATAAATGGGGTAGATGAAGTAGAATATGGGGAATATCCTCAGTATGTTGTTAGTAAAACCTTGGATATTGAATTAAACAAAGCATATCAAACAGGAAATTTAAAAAAAACAGGGAAAATATATACAACTGATTCTCGAAACTGGGATGATCTTACTTTAACATTTAAAGCCGAAAAAAATGAAGAATATGAATATAATGGTAAAAAATATATAAGAAAAATTTATAAAAATGATGATAGATATAAACTTTCAAATGATATATGGTATGAAGAAGGCGATTATGTTTGGTTAGAAGTATCACCTCTTAAATGGTGTGTTGATAAAAAAGCTAATATTTTAATATCTAAAAACATAATAGCATCAGGTGTTAGATTTTGTGATAATGGAAAATATGATGGTAATTTTGAAAATACCGAAATGTATATGTTTTTGAATGATTATTTTCTTAAAGAAATAAATGTTAATTTAAATTATCAAAAATTAACAGAAGAAAAAATAACAGAAGAAGAAAAAATAATACAAGAAGAAATAAATCCGTATGGCTTTAAGTTTGATGAAGTAGGAGAAGAGGAAATAATAAAAGGATGTTTAGAAAGTGATATTCCTGTTTTTTTACATGGCTTATCAAGTGAAGGGAAAAGTGCAAGAGTAAAACAAATAGATCCAACTTGTAC
>CANRDD010000047.1 GCA_947629305.1 uncultured Bacilli bacterium
GCCATTTCTACCACCACTTTTTTTCTTCATATATATCATAACATAAAAAACGCATATTTTCTCATGCGTTTATCCTGCGCATAAAAAAAGTGAACCAATTAGTCCACTTTATAAACATTAACTTGCTTGTTAATTTAAAGCTTCTTTTAATTTGCTTCCAGCTTTAAATGAAGCAACAACTTTAGCAGGAATTTTAATAGCTTGTTTAGTTAATGGGTTAATACCTTCTCTAGCTTCTCTTTTTTTAGCACTGAAAGTTCCAAATCCAACTAAACTAACCTTTCCTTCTTTTTTAAGTCCAGCAGTAATTGCTTCCATTGTAGCATCAAGAGCTCTAGCAGCATCAGCTTTAGTTAAGCCAGCTTCTTTTGCAATCATTTCTACTAATTCTGTTTTAGTCATGTTATTTTTACCTCCCATACATTTACTAAAATCTTGTAGGTATTTCGTATACCTTACATATTAAGATTAGCAAATCTTTATTTTAAAATCAATAAAAATCTAACATTTTTTGCATTTTTTTTACAATTTATTCTATTTTATTTCTAATTTGACTTATTTTTGACAATATTTTAGATAACTATTGCTATTAAAGTATTAGATCCTTTATTAACTATTTTTGTTACTGTATCTTTTAATTTATATCTTGTTGTATCTGGCATCATACTTAATTTAGCTTGAATTCCTTCTTGGACAATATTTTCTAAACTTCTCCCAAATATTTCACTTTTCCAAATACTTGTTGCATCAGCTTCATAATCTTTCATTAAATGATTAATTAATTCTTTTGATTGAACTTCACTACCTATAATAGGTTCAAATGTTGATTCAACATCGACTTTCATTAAATGAATACTTGAAGCAACAGCTTTTAACTTCACCCCATAACGACTTCCTTGTTTAACTAATTCAGGGGTATTAAGTTTAAGTTCTTTAGTTGTTGGATAAACTATACCATAGCCAGTTGATTTAGCCATTTTTAATGCACTTTTTAAATTATCCATTTCTTCTTTATCACTTGTATAAGAAGCAAATATTTTTAATAATCCGGCTTTGGTTGTAACCATATCACCCATCATGGACTTTAATGTTTCCATATATAATTCATCCGAACTTTCTAAATTAATAGTTATAACACCAGTTGAAGCATCAAGTTCACTTATATAAGCTTTAGAGATATAAGGAGAATCTTTAAAATGTTCCATGATATCATCAACATCTTTAACTTTTTCAACACTTATAACACTTTCTTTAATTTTATCCAAATAATGAACTTTAATATCGTGATTATTTGGTAAAACATGAACCCATTCAGGAATAGATACTTTAATATCTAAAACAGGGAATTCATATAAAGCTGTTTTAAGGATTTCCATGATTTCTTTTTCATTCATAACCTCAGCACTAATGGGCATAACAGGAACATCATAATTTTCACTTAAACTACGGGCAAGTTCAGTTGTTTCCGTATTAGTTGGATGTATACTATTTAAAACCACAATAAAAGGTTTACCAATATTTTTAAGTTCACTAATAACCTTTTCTTCAGCTTCTAAATAAGATTCTCTTTTTATTTCCCCGAATGAACCATCAGTTGTTACAACAATGCCAATTGTAGCATGATCTTTAATTACTTTTTCTGTGCCAATTTCCGCGGCTTCTACAAAAGGAATTGCATCTTCAAACCAAGGACTTTTAACCATCCTAGGATTTCCTTCTTCATCAACAAAGCCATTAGCATCAGGTATAACATAACCCACACAATCCACTAATTTAATGTTGGTGGAAAACTCATTAATTTTAATATTAGCTCCATTACTCGGAACAAATTTAGGCTCTGTTGTCATAATAGTTTTGCCTTGCGCACTCTGAGGTATTTCATCTAAACATCTTTTCTTCTCATATTCATCAGTTATGTTAGGAACAATTAAATTTTCAATAAATCTTTTAATAAATGTTGATTTACCTGTTCGAACTGCTCCAACAACACCTAAATAAATTTCGCCATTACCCCTTTTAGCTATTGAAGATATGATTTTTTCTTTTTCCATAATTCACCAATCTTTCTTTTCTAGTTAAACTTATGTTTCAAGAAAAATTATTAGACCAAAAAAAAGATGAATTATTAAGTATTAATCCATCTATCTTTATCTCTTAAAATAAAGTATGCTTTAAAATCTAACGTAAAATTATCATATTCTTTACGTTCAAATCTCATTTGTTTCACCCCTTTCTTCTTTAAAATAAATAAAAAATTATCTTTAATTTCTCAGTTATATTATTTTTTTGTTTTTTTTCATTATTCCTTTCTTTTATTACAATTATTTTGTAGAAAAATTCAAACATCAAAATAAAGATAATTTTTGTTATTATGTTACTTTTTAAGTAACTGTTATTAGACTTTTTAAATTTTTATATTATTTTAATTAATTATTTTATTACTATCCATCACTTCGTTTAAACAACCTTATCCTTTTTTTTTAATTTTCGTAGTGAGTGATAAGTATTGTTTAAATAAAAATAAATTCTAGTTATAAAATAATGATAGTTTACTTCTAATCACTTTATTTTCTTTTCATTATTATCATTAAACAACCTTATTTTTTGTTATTGATGAATAATATAGATTGTTTAAATCAAATAAATTAAATAAATTTAAAATTATAAAATATTAAGATAATTTTTCGGTTACACCGTACATTCCATCATAGTAATTTTCAATAGATGGAATAAAGTTTATAACGTTGCCATATCCGGCAGCACTGATAGTATAACTCTTAGACTGAGCTTGAGTTACATCTCTTATTGCATGTTGATAATCAGCCCAGACTTGAGGATTAGATCCTGATACCATACCTAAAGCTGAGATATTAAGCTCTAATGAATTAATATCATTATTAACTAAGTTCATTGATATACCAAATCCTAATTTTTGAAGATTTGTGTTTGCACCATCATAAGCATATTCAGCCGTTTCATAATAATCTTTACCAATTTGTTTAAAAAATTGAACACCTGATATAGTATCTTTAATAAGTGCAACATTATTATATCGCATAGCAATAACATCATAAGAACGAACTGTTGGCATATACTTCCATTCAGCTGAAGCTGAAAAATAATAGTATTCACCTGCTGGAGTAGATGATAATGTTATTTTCTTATAATTTTCTGAATAAGTTACAGATGCAGGTACAGCACTAGGTTTATCATATTCTTCTTTAGATATTTGAGTCCAAGTATAACTATCATTATTATAATTAGACGTGCCTTTATAATAGTTTTCTACTTTTTGAGTTTTTTCTAAATCAAAAGTTAAATACTTTTCTTTTTCTTCTTCACTCATAGTAGAAATATGTGCATCTGAAAAAACATTTCTTAAACGATTATAATCATAATCAGTGATTGCTTTTGCAGATGCCATTCCTATTGATAAGGTCGTCATCATAATAATTAACTTTTTATTCAATTACTACATCACTTCTCCTTTCCTATTGTATCTTAGCAAAATGGCGAAAAATTACCAACTTCAAAAAGAGCGAATTGCTACTCTCCCAAATTAGAGAATAAGCTAAAACAGCTTGTTTACTAGGTTTGTAACATATTCATAATTTTCTAAATAATTTTCACAATTTCCTTTGTAACAACTAATTTTATTATCTTTAAAATTAAATGTATAATTAATTACACTTTCACCTAAGTTATTTATAGAAATATATTTTAAATACATTTTTTTATAAAATAATGAATAATTATTTTTACTTGTTTTATTATTAACATATATATTAATACTATTATTGTTTAAATCCACATTAACAACAATGTCTTTCTTTATTTCTTTATTATATGTATCTGTTTCTTCATCTTTTTTAAAACCATTGTTTAATAGTTTTACTTCATCTAAATCAAGATCTAAATTATTTTCTTCTTTCTCTTCATTAATTAATTTAGTATTTTTTATATAAGCAAGTTTTGTATTTGAAAAATTATAAATTAAATCTAATTTTATTTCATAAGAATAAACATTTTTATCACTATCCGTTAAATCAATTGTTAAATATAAACCTTTTTTAATAGCTTTACTTATTTCTTTATTTAAAATATTATTTGTTCCATAATAATCTTCAATCATAATACTATTTAAATTATCTTGTTCATAAAAATAAACTTTATCACCATTTACATAAGTATATAAACGTAGTTTAGTATTTAATATATCATAATCAATATTATATATTGTAATATTATTTAAAACTAAAACATTCTTTACTTTAGATTCTAAAAACATCCCATTCTTAATATTTAAATCAGTACTATCTGTTTTAATATTGTAATATCTAACAGCATTAAAATTAGCTATAAAATATATTAATAAATAGATAAAGAATAATATAAAGATTATTTTAAAAATATTATTCCATACAAAAATACATATTTTAGTTATTTTTTCAAACTTTGGTTTTTGATCTATACCTTCTAAAAAATCATGAACAGAAATATTTAAAGCATTACATATTTGGGTTATTAATTCTAAATCAAATTTAGCTCTCCCTGTTTCCCATTTAGATACTTTCTTATCATCAATATATAGTAGTTCCGCTAATTGTTTTTGAGTTAATCCTTTAGCTAATCTATATTTCTTAATTCTTTGTCCAATTTCAATTGAATCCATTATTACTTCCCTTACCTTTTCTAAAATTTTACCATATTTTACCAATTTTTATTTTATAAAGTCGTAAAAAAATAAGACAGATTATTTTTCTGTCTTAAAACATTTTATCTACATTCTGAGGTACTTTATCAGTTACAATTTTATTTATTATTTTATCACTTTGTTCTTTTGTTACTTTTTTACCCGTCATTTTACTTAAAGTATCAATTACTTCTCTTAAAGTATTTTCATCTTTCATATTTCCATTTTGTAATTTTTGAGCTAATGAAAGAATTGTTTCTTTATTAACATTTGTCTTTTTTTCAACTTTTTGGAAAAAATCATCACCAAATTTCATAAAGCCTCCTAATATAAGTATATGAGAAAAGCTTTAGTTTGTTATTCAATTTTATTTTTAAATTGTAATATAATTGGTGTTCCTTCTAAATCAATATTTTCTCTTATTTTATTTTCTAAATATCTTTCATAACTAAAATGAACTAATTTTTTATTATTAACTTCTAATGTTATTTTAACTGGTTTAATGCCTGTTTGATGAACAAAATATACTCTTAATCTTTGTCCTTTATAAGAAGGTGGTTCATGTAAAGCTATAGCTTCTCTAATAATATTATTTAATGTTGATGTTGGTATTTCTAAAGTATAATGTTCATAAGCTTTAAGAATCTCAGGCATTAAACCAGCAATTCTTTTTCTTTCTTTAGCACTTAAAAAAACAATGGGTGCATAAGGAATAAATTTAAATTCATCTCTAATTAATTCTTGCCATTTACTTATTTCTTGATTAGGATTTTTTATTGTATCCCATTTATTAACGACAATAACAATGGCTTTACCTAAATTAAGAGCATAGGAAGCAATATGTTTATCATGTTCTATAATGCCTTCTTTAGCATCTAAAATAAGTAAACAAACATCACTTCTTTCAATTGCTTTTAAACTTCTAATTAAAGAATATTTTTCAATATTTTCATAAATCTTACCTTTTTTGCGCATACCCGCGGTATCTATAGCTATATATTCTTCATGATTATAAGTAAATTTAGTATCAATAGCATCTCTTGTTGTCCCACTTATAGGACTAACAATAACTCTTTCTTCATTTAATAAAGCATTAATTAAACTACTTTTCCCAACATTAGGTCTTCCTATTAAACAAAATTTAAGTGTTGGATCACTTAAAGGTATATCTAAAGGCATATTAGCTGTTAGAGCATCAAGTAATTTATTAAAACCTTTATTATGTTCGCAGCTAACAGGAAAAACATTTTCATAACCTAATTCATAATAACTATATATATTATTTTCTCTTTGTTCATTATCAATTTTATTAACCACAACAAAAACATTTTTATGATATTTTCTTAATAAATCTCTAATTTGTAAATCAATATGATCAACTTCATTTAAGCCATCCACAACAAAAAGGATTTGATCAGCTTCATCCATAGCTAATGTTGCTTGAGCTAATATATCTTGATCAAAAGTATTCTCTCCAAAAATAATACCTCCTGTATCAATAAGAGAAAACTTTTTTCCTTTATATTCACATATCCCATATAAACGATCTCTAGTTATTCCTGGTGTATCTAAAATAATAGCTTTCTTTTCTTTAATTAAACGATTAAAAATGGAACTTTTTCCCACATTAGGTTTACCAATTAAACAAACTGTTTGCATAATTTATTATTCCTTCCAAAATTGCCAATCATCACACTCATAATTATTATTACTTTTTAAATCATACATTACGGCATATATCCTATTATTCTTTCTATAAATTAAAACTTCATCACATAACATTGATTTATTAGTAACATTATTTTTAACAGTTAATGTTCCCGTTGTATCATTATGTTCTTCTGTTTCCATATAACCTTCTTTAACTAAAAAACCAATTGTTTTAACAAGACAAAAGGTTGGCTTATATCCCTTTAAACCTGAAAAACCAGCAAGACTATCTGGACAATTTTCTAATAAATTACTATTGTCTTGTCCCCAGCTAATTGCCGAGCTTTCAGCACTTGCCGCTTTATCTTTAACCATATTTTCTTTAATTTTTTTAGTTACTGCTAAATAACCCGTGACAGATAAAGAAACAATTATTCCTAAAACTAATATAACCGCTAATAACTCGATTAAAGTAAATCCCTTCTTATTCATTATTTCACCATCCTATATCTTTTTTTCTAAAATACTTAATACTTCACTACGCCCTTTTTTCGTAATAGTTGAAAATGTTATTACTTCTTCTTTTTCATCTAACTTTAAGGTATCTTTTATTAATTTATCTTGTTTAAGTCGATTATTTTTACTAATCTTATCATATTTAGTTGCAATAATCGTAATATCTAAATTATAAAATTTTAAAAATTCATACATTAAACAATCATCTTCAGTTGGTTTATGCCGATAATCAATAAGTAAAAAAACATGTTTTAAATTAGTTCTTGTTTTTAAATATTCTTCAATCATTAAACCAAATTTCTTTTGTTTTTCTTTAGATACACTCGCATAACCATAACCTGGAACATCAACTAAATAAAAAGAATTATTAATTAAATAAAAATTTAAAGTTTGCGTTTTACCTGGTTTTGATGATGTATGAGCAAAGTTCTTTCTTTCAATCAAAGTGTTGATAAAACTAGACTTACCCACATTACTACGACCCACTAATAAAAATTCTGGTCTTTTATCATCTGGATATTGACTCTGTCTTACTGCAATAATTGGTTCACAAACATTATCTATTTGCATAAACATAATTCACCTACTGGCTTAATTATATATTATCTTGGGAAAAATTGCAAATTTAGCCCAAGATAGCCATAAAATGGAATTAAGGAGGGTTAAAAAATATGCATGATACTAATTTTCCTCCGAATATTGATCCTCATGTTTTTACTTTAATTGCCGTGGCTGTTGGTTATGCCTCGGTTGGTAACTACAATGCCAATGAACAAAATGCCATAGGTAACTGGGTAATCATGGTTGGTCAATATATTTTAACCCACGCAGCCCAACAACAATTAATTGAATCTCGTCTTGAAAATACCAACATTAATATTAATAGTCAAAAAGCTAAAAAAGGTGGATCAGTTTATACAGATAATAATCAAAATAAAAGTAATACTAATCAAAGAAATGAAGTTGATTATTTAATAGAAACAGTAAAAAGAATGCAAGATGAATTAGAAAAAATAAAAAAAGATGGACTTAATTAAAAATTTTTCATGCGTTTAATCTGATAATCTACCTTTTAAAATAATATTATGTTTATATTTGCTTTTTTGGAAATAATATTTTTTAATTTGTCTTTATTCACTATAATAATACCTCCATATATTCACTTACTTTCTTTTCAATTTTCATAATTTTGGCATACTTTGTAAGTTTACTTAAATTTTTATTTTTACTTCTAGCATACTCTTTTAATGCCTTTGAAAATATTTCTCCATCTATTTTATTTTTATTTTTAATAATATCACAAATAGTTCTTTCAATATCATATACTTTAATTTTCATACCAAAAGGAGATGACATTTCTATTACTCCTAAATCTAAAATATCTCTATTTACAAAATTAAGGATTACATTTTTTTGCTTTTGTAAAACACCACTATATCCAAAAGGCAAAGTAACATTATATACTAATGGATTACGGTCAGATAGTTTATGCAAATATAAAGCAGTAGCCATTGAAAATCTTACATTTTTACTTTTAGAAGCAATTTTATAATATTCATCTGCAATATAATTTGGAAGTCCATAATAGCCCTTTGAAAGTCTTACTAATTTTCCTGTCTTTACCATATTTGTTAAAAATCTTCTTTCAATTCCATTATTTACAACCTCCTTTGTCGTAACATAGCCATTATTTTTTTTTACAATTTTTAAAATTTTATCATAATTCATATTTTTCATCGTTCCCTTTCTAACTAAAATTTTATCATTTATTCGTTAAAAAGGGAATACAATTTTAAAAAGTTTTTATTGTTTTTTTCATTAAATTAGGATACAATATAAATGTAAATGTTACTAATTTAGTAACGTCTACATATTTGGATTGCAGACGTTATTCCTTGATATTATCTTGGAAAACGTCTTTTCTTTTGACCTCATCCCTCAGTTCTAAGTTAACAGGATAACCAAAACCCCCTTAAAACCAAAGTCCGCCAAAAGAAATATACAGACGTCCCAAATTAGTAACAAGTCTTTATTATATATTAAATTATTTTCTTTGCAAGCACTTTGGCAATCGTTCGACAAAACTTTTAAAATATGCTACACCAGATCGAACCTATTTAAAATTATTTATCTCTTATGAACAAAAGTGCTGATGAATTATTCAAATGACATATGATTATTTTCACTAACATCAACAGGCATTTCCCTTTTACATACATTTTTATTTTTTATATTTGATGTTTGTAATAATGAATAATTATACATTTCTTTTTTTTGTTTAAGATATTCTATTGTATATTTTATTATTTTTCTAAATCTAAATAAATCTAAAT
>CANRDD010000048.1 GCA_947629305.1 uncultured Bacilli bacterium
TTCGTCAAAATTAGGTACAATAATTTTATAACACGTTCTTTCGTATACTCAAGACGTGCCATAAAATACTTAACATTGTATCATCTTTAAGTTAATTTTTCAAAAAAAAACTAAAGTTTTTATTCTTTAGTTTTAAAACATTCTTTTATGTTTAAGTTTTTTAAGAGCAACTAATAAGGTACCGGCAAAAGCAGTAAGTGATGTTCCATAGACCGCAATGTTATCAAGGGTTGCTGGATTTTCAGTTAAATCACCTTTTCCTGGATCAGTTGGATCTTTTTCGGCTGGATCTTCACCAGGTTGTTCAGGATCTGGTATTACTTCAGGTTTAGGTAATTCTTTAAAGTTAGCAACTATTTTAACATTTCCTTCTGGCATTTTGAATGTTCCATCTTCGCCAAGAACAACTATAACATTTTCCCCTTTAGCATTTTCATAAGTAACTTGAATTGTATCAAGTTCATAACCTTCATTAGCTAAAGTTGTAACAGTTACAACATCGCCAACCTTAGCACTAACTTTATCAACTTTTACTTCTCCATTCGTAGAAACAGTTACAATATTATAAGTTTTTTCTTCAATAACACCATCTTCATTTATTTTTAAATCATCTGTATATGTTAAGACATCTTCGGTAGCTTTACCATTATTTGTAAAGGTTGTACCAGCAGCAATAAATGGTTTATTTTCATATTTTGTTTTAAATGCATCAGAAACATTTAATGATTTATCCCCAGCAATATTTGATTTAAATGTACCTTGATCAACAGCAATATCAACGACACTTGTTTCATCAGCACCAGATGCTAAATATTCTTCAATAGCATAACCATGACTACTTGTATAATCACCATCATTTATGTTAACTTCTATTCTTTTTGCATAAACTTTATTTGATTCAATTTGAATTGCTGAACCAGTTGCTGTGAAACCATTTGTATTTGTTAATTCTGGTGTAACATAATTTCCTGTTCCTTTAACATTCGCATTATTTAAGTTTAAAACCCCAGCTTTAGTAACAATACCAGAGTATCCTTCAACACTAGCCCCATTTATGGTAATATCAGAATAGCCAGCTTGGTAAATTCCGGCAGCAGTACCTTTAATGACCGCGGTAGGATTAATGATAACTTTTGGTCCAGTTGCTTCGCCATTCGTACCAATTTTACCATTAACAGATAAACCTTGACTTGTTCCATCTAAAGTTCCATCAATTTGGACTAGAACATTTCGAGAAACACTGCTATACGCTCTTTGACCAAAGATACCAACTGGTAAAACACCTGTAACTTTAACATTTTGATCAATAACTAATTTAACATTAGAACTATCACTAGCACTCATAACTTGAACAGTTGCATAATTACTACCCGTATTGTTAACTTCGCCAGTTCCTGTTAATTTTAAACTTCCTTTTTCTAAACTTAAAACAACTCCATTACCACTTATTTTTTTACTATTTAAATTAATTGTTAATAATTTATTGGTATCTAATGTTAATTTGGCATCTAAAGTAACATTATCATTTAAAACAATAGTTGTTTCTACTCCTTCTTCTACAGAAGCTACAGCATTTTCAAGAGTATCATAACAAACTTGACTTGAACCTGTAATACTTGCTTCATATGATGAACTACAACCAACTACTCCCTCGGCTTTTGTATTTGCCATCCAACCAAAACTACTCAAAGCTGCTACTGACATAATTCCTAATAATTTATTTTTCATAACTTCTCCTCCTTATATTTTTTTCTTGATATAGGAATGTCTCCTTTTCATTTCCTATACTATCAAAAAAAGTAAAATATAAAAAGGGTTTTCTGACAAGTTTTAAAAACTTTACATCAAATTTTACATTTATTATTTTTACTTGACATTATCCTAACCATTCATTTACTTTCTTAATAAATAGTCTTACTACATCACTAGTTTTACTTTCATATATCGTTTCTTTAGCTAAAGCAATATCATCAGAGATAATATTATCGACATTTAAATCAATCATTTTTTGAATACTATCTTGACTATTAACTGTCCAAGCATAAACTACTTTACCTTTATTATGAATATCCTTGACAATTTTTTTATTAATACTTGACGCTTCAATACTATAACCATCGGCTTGATCTAAACTTAAAACATCACCATAAGCTAAACTCATAACATAAATAGTTGGTATTTGTTTATTAGCTTTCTTAATATTTTCTAAAACATCATAAACTTGGGATGTAACAACACAGTGATCATAAAAATTATATTCTTGAATTAACTTCGCAACATCTTTTTCAAAATCTTTTTCTTTCCCTGTTGGTTTTAATTCAATATTTAAATTAATATTTTCATCTAAAGCAAATTGTAAATCATCTTTTATCAATGGTATTTTTTCTCCCTTAAACTTTGGATCTAAAAAACTACCAGCATCTAACTTTTCTATTTCTTCCCAAGTTAATTCCCATGTATTTTTATCTAAACCAGTTGTTCTTTTTAAATTATGATCATGCATCACTATTATTTGTCCATCTTTGGTTTGTTGCACATCTAATTCGATCCAATCAGCCCCAGCTTTCTTGGCTTCTTTAAAGGCTAGCATCGTATTTTCAGGATATAATTTTGATAATCCCCGATGGGCTGTTACTTCAATTTGTCTTATATATTCTATATTTAAATTTAATTTATTTCTTAAAACTAAATTAGTTAAAACAGATCCACTTACCACTATTAAAAGAATAACAATATATTTTAATTTTCTTAATCTAGGATAACCATTCTTTTTTTCTTTATTACTAATCTTTAATTCTTTTATTTCTTCTTTGTTTACTATTTTATGTTCATAAAATAGTAAACTAATAACTCCATAGTTAATTGGTGTCATGATGGTTAATAAAACAATTAAAGATAAAGCAATAAGAAGCCATATTAAAGTAATACTTAAACTTTGGATTATTTCTATATTCTTAAATATTTTATATAAACCAATAATAATAAATATTCCTAATAAAATAAATAATAAATATAAACAAAAGATAATAAATACACTTAATTTTAATTTTAAAAAATCTTTTATTTTATTTTTATAACTTAATTTTTTACTTTTTTCTCTTGCTTCTTTAAAATTACAGTCTTCTAAAATAAAATAATGTAAAACATATAACCATCTAAATAAAATAATACTTAATAATATAATAACTATAAAATATAAAATTAATAACATTTTATTATGAATAATAAAATCCATGATAAATTCAGGTATTTTAACGGTTGATATAACACTAGATGATATTCCCATATTAAGAAAAGGTATTAAAAAGATAATAAGAAATGGTAAAAAGATATTTTCTTTTTTAAAAACTAAGGATGCTTTATGAAAAGATAGAATTAAGGCATCTTTTAATTTAATCTTTTTCTTTTGATATGATGCATCTAAGATAATAATGATCGTACTTAAATCAATTAAAGTATAAAAAGTAATTAATAATAATAAAATAATTAAAAAGATAATAACTAAAGGATTTAATAAAAATGAACCAACATTTTCTAAAGTTAAATAAGTAAAACCACTTACTTTAGTTATTAATCTAAATAAAGCAAAAAAGATAGGTATAAAAATAAAACCGGTACTTAATTTATATATTAGTTCAAATATAACTAAAGTATTAAAATTATATTTAAGTAAATTATTTAATTTTTGCATAAAACTCCTCTTTTCTTTTACTTTGTTAAAGTAAAACTTTTTTCAATATAAAACCATATTTCTTCATCACTAATTGTATCATCTAAAAGAATGGTAATCCATTTTCCTTTATGCATATGATAAGCTTTAAAAAAACCAGGTTTCTTTAATAATTCTTGTATTTCTAATTCATCTAATTTTAAATTAATAATATTAATTAACTTATTTTCTTTTGTTAATTTATTTTTATTTATTTCCATGATAAGAGCAAACCATTTTTGATTATCCTGATGTCTTAAAACAGCATGACCTTCATTTTCCCAAGGAAAATCCATTGTTAAAGGTAATCTTTCTTGAGCTAATTTAACTAACCGATTAGCTTGTCCAGCAATAAATAAGTTATTAATTGTACATTTATCTTTAATATCATTTAAGATATTTAAATATTCTCCTCTTATTTTTTCAACATAACTACCTGTAAAATTAAGATTACGATAGTTTAAATATTCTTCTTTCGTTTGTAAATCAATTATTTTTCCTTTTATATTATTATTTTCTATATCAATTATAACTTGAAACTTATTATCATTAATATAAGTTATATATTGATACTTATCATTATTTTTTTGAAAACCATATTCTTCTAATTTATTTTCTAGAAAAATACTTTTTTTAAATAAAGCTTCTTCCATTTTCTAATCCTTCTTTAATTATAAAAAACAAACATCAAGCTTGTTTTTTATTTTAAACTATCTGTCCAACTTTTTATTTCATCTAAGGATGCATTGGAGGCAAAACGTTTGCCTTCAAGCCAGTTACCTGTTCCTGCCATAGATGAAAGTAATTTGCCACTGCTGCCAAGACCAGATGAAGCTGATGTACAAAAAGGAATAACTGTTTTGCCGGTAAAATCATTATCTTTAACAAAATTATTAAGAGGCCAAGCCGCAATACCCCACCAAATAGGATAACCAATTAACACTAAATCATAGTCTTCCCAATTATTAACTTTACTACTAACTAAAGCTACATCTCTTAAATTTTCATTTTCATGTTCTTTATAAACTCTAGAATTAGAATCATTATAATCTAAATCATCATCTGTATATTCAGATAAAGGAACAACTTTAAATGTATCAGCCTTTAAATTTTGGGCAATAGCTTGAGCTACTTTTTCCGTATGATTTTGAGCAGAAAAATAAACTACTAAGACTTTACTATCATCATTTAAAACTTTATTTTCTTTTTTCTTACAACCAGTTAAAAGAAATAATAAAGGTATTAAGAAAATAATAACTACTTTTTTCAAATTATTTACTTCCTTCCCTTTTAATCTCTTTCTTGGAAATAATGGACAATTTCACCCGTTAGACTATTAATATAATATTGATATTCAATATTCTTATAATCAAAATCTACTTCATATACTTCTGTTTGATATTTATATTCTAATTCGACATCAATATCTCTAACATCACTTTTATTTAAACCAGCATGTTCTAAAGCTTTTGCTAATGCTTTGTCAGTGCCAAGACGTTTAGATGATGAAGAACTACTAGATCCTGTGGTAGAATTAGATGGTTTTTGATTATCTTGACTTGAACCTTGATTATTTATTTGATCTGAACTAGTATTAGAATCTTCTTTAGGTATTTCTTCATCTAATTCTTTAAAAGCTTTATATATTTCACCACTTATTGCATCAACATAATATTCATATTCATAACCATCATAAGCAAAATTAACTTCATAAACATCTTTATTATATTTATTTTTTAATTCAATATCTAAATCTTTTATAACATCTTTATTTATATTAACATCTTCTAAAACTTTTGTTAAAGCTACATCCCTATTTATAATTCTTTCATTATTATCTTTATTCTTAACAACTATAACAATTATAATAACTAATAAAATAATTATTAATACTAAAGAAGCTATAAGTAATTTAGATAATATACTATTATTTTTTTCTTTCATTTTCTTTTTTTCCTTCTTTTTTACTTAAATAACCAAATACTAAAGATAATAACATAGTTATAATAGCAAAGATAGTTACATTTAATATTTTAAATAAACTTAACATTGCTAGTAACCAAGTTAGAATTACCATAAGCATTTGCCAATACCAAAATTTATTTCTTTTCATCTTTATTATACCTTATTATTTAATTTTGAGCAAATATTTGTTGCCCTTTAATTAATTCATAACTAACTAAATCATTTCCATCTAAATTTTCTTTATGCATATCAACCGCGGTTATTTGACTATTTTCATATGTCTTATAATAATATATACCTTTATCTAAATTACAACAAGAACTATAAATAGTTATTTCAAATAAACCATGTCCCATATCAACACAACCTCTTTGTTGATTAACCGAGTTTAAGATTTGATAAAATTGACTAATACTTTCACTTTCACTATCTCCAGAAGTAGAGTTTAGTTTTGTAAAAGTTGCTTTAACAAATCTTGAGGCACTAGATAAATCACCAGGAAGACCTAAGGCTCCCATACCCCGGCTGTAAACATCTAAATTAATATCTGGCGAAAATGTATTAACTGGAGCTTTATTAGATAAACTTATATAATTATTTAAATTAAATAATTGGAAAGGAAAAGGTGGATTATTTGTTAAAACCCCGACAGGATTATCATAAACATGTAAACCATCTTGATCACATTCCACGGTTAATGATTTTTTACCTGATGATATAATCCAGTGTAAAGGTGATGCGGGTAGCTCATTACTAAAATTTTCCTTCACTATATTAGTTTTCGCCAGTAATTCTTTGGCTTCTTCAATATCTTTAGCTTGACATAAAATCCAAGGAATAAATTCAAAAGGAGCAACATTATTATATCCTTCCTTTTTTTCATGATAATAAGCATTACTAGGATAATTTAACCCAGCCATAGCTAATCCCTTTTCATTAATTGCATCATAATAAAGAGGATAATCACTACTGACATAAGCCATCCCTATTAAAGCATAATGCTTATTATTTTCTTTATTAAAACGAAACTTAAAATTATAATTTCTTGGTGTTATTGTTACTGTTTCTTGATAAGAATATTCTAAATCTAAATTTCGTCCAAAATAACGATCCTTTGTAACATAAGTTATTGCTGTACACATAATTAAATACCTTCTTTCTTTTCGTACATTATATCAATATCAACATTACCATTTATACCATTAATATGTCCATTGTTGGCCATCTGCCACATAACATATTTTCCTTCATAATTAGTCTTTTTCGTATAATGAGCAAGCCATACAGGAAAATCTAATTTATTAGTCCATATCTTTTCTAAATAAAATTTAGAACTATATAACATTCCTTTATAACCAGCATCATTTATTCTTTTCATAAAACTATTAGCTACTTCATTTATATCATAAAAACTCATATGATAACTATTCCAATTATTCCAACTTTCCCAGTCAAAAACAATTGGTAATTCTAAAGATTCTTTTTCTAAAGAATTAATAACAAAATCAGCTTGCTTAATAGCTTCTTCTTTACTAGTTGCTATACTATATAAATATATCCCTACTTTAAGATTAGCTTCTTTAGCTTTTCTTAAATTCTCTTTAAAATATTCATCTAATTTTAATTCTTCTTTAGTTTTATTCTGATGAGCTATTCTAATCATAACAAAACTAGCTCCATCTTCTTTAACTTTTTGAAAATCTATATTTCCTTGCCATTTTGATACATCTATCCCTATTTCATTATAATCATTTTTATATTCATTATATATATCTTTAAATTCTATTATTTCTCCTTTACTACTAGATCCTTCTTGACTAGTTGGAACTTTAACATTTAATATAACATTAACTTTCTTTTCATTATTACTACTATCTTTTAAACTATAAACCAATTTATATGTTCCTTCTTTTTGTAAATCATAATATCCATCAATATTACATTTAACTTCTTGACTATAATTATCTCCATATATAATTAAATCACATAAATCTTTTTCATAATTTAAATTAATTGTTTTATTAGTTCCTGAAAAAACTAAAGGAGCTGTTGTATCTTTTATTTCTATTTCTTGTTTATAATTATATATTTTTTTATTATATTTATATTTTATATCAATATTTACTTTTCCTAGTTTAGTTGTATCAATTAATTCATTATTACTTATTATTTCAATATCTTTATTTACTATATCTACTAAATCTAATAAATAATTATCACTATATACTTCTAATTCTTTTACTTTTAGTTTTAAATAATCATTACTTTGATCTATATATACTTGTTCATTTTTCGTACATCCCATTAGTAAAAGAATTCCTATTAATAACCCATATTTGCTTTTTCTCATATTCCTCCTAACTATAATAATATTATATAATAATAAAACTTAATATGTAAAGGTTTACAAAAAAATAATCAGGATAAACGCATGAGAAAATATGCGTTTTTTATGTTATGATATATATGAAGAAAAAAAGTGGTGGTAGAAATGGC
>CANRDD010000049.1 GCA_947629305.1 uncultured Bacilli bacterium
GCTGCACCAACTACAGCTGCTATAATAACTCCTATTGTCACAACAATTAATCCTAAATTTTTCTTATCTTGCATAATATAGAACCTCTTTTCTAGGTATTATGTAAAGTACTAAGTACTCACTTTCCCTAGTATCATTATATATATATATCAGAATGCAAGAATAAATTTTATCACTTTACATATTTTACAATTGGTTTACAAACAAAGAAAAAAAGAAAATTATTATTTTTCTTTCTTTACTTTTTTAGGTAAACATTCTTTACGAGATAAATTTAAACGGCCTTTAGCATCATATCCTAATGATTTAACTAATATTTCATCGCCAACTTTTAATATATCACTTGGTTTATTTATATGCTCATGAGCAAGTTGAGAAACATGAACTAATCCTTCACACCCTGGCCAAAGTTCGACAAATACGCCAAAGTCTTCAACTTTAATAACTTTACCTGTATAAACTTTATCAAATTCAACTTCTCTAATTATTTCTTCAATCATTTTTCTTGTTTTAGCAATAATAGAAGCATCAGTATGATAAATCATAACTCTACCATCATCTTCTAAATCAACTTTAACAGCATCTTTATCATTAACAGATGTAACATTTGATGCTTCAAGAATAATCTTGGTAATAGTTTCTCCACCCCGACCAATTATATCTTTAATTTTTTCAGGATTTACATATAGAATATCTATCTTAGGAGCATACTTACTAACAGATTTTCTTGGTTCTGCTATAGCTTTAGTCATAACATCAAGGATTTCTAAACGAGCTTTTTTAGCTTGAGCTAAAGCTTCTTTTAAAATAGCTTTTGTTACCCCTTTAATTTTAATATCCATTTGTAAAGCAGTAATACCATTTTTAGTTCCCGCTACTTTAAAGTCCATATCTCCCATGTGATCTTCTAAACCTTGAATATCAGTTAAAATAGTATATTTTTTACCATTCATAATAAGACCCATGGCAATACCCGCAACTGGAGCTTTAATTGGAACCCCAGCGGCCATTAAACTTAAACAACCTGAACAAATTGTGGCTTGACTTGAAGAACCATTACTTTCTAAAACTTCACTTACAACTCTAATTGTATAAGGGAATTCTTCTTCCGATGGAATAACTTGAGCTAAAGCTCTTTCTCCTAAAGCTCCATGTCCAATTTCTCTTCTTCCAGGTGATCCATATCTACCAGTTTCTCCAACAGAAAATTGGGGAAAATTATAATGTAACATAAAACGTTTACTATCTTCTATTTCAATTCCATCTAATACTTGATGTTCTCCTAAAGCTCCAAGAGTAGTTGTAGCTAATACTTGTGTTTCTCCTCTAGAAAATAAAGCTGAACCATGTGTTCTTGGTAATAAATCAACATCCGCAAAAAGAGGTCTTATTTCATCCATCTTTCTTCCATCAATTCTTTCTTTATCAATAGTTACTAAATTACGCATTTGATTTGCTTCAACTAAATGTAATACTTTATCAACATTTTTTAAAATTTCTTCTAAATTTTCATCTTCTTGATATATTTCTGTAAAATGTTCTATTGTTTTAGTTTTAACATCTTCAATAGCCGCATATTTTTCTAATTTTTCTTTTATTCTTAATGCTTTTAACATATCACTTGAAGCAAAGTCTTCAACTTCTTTTTGTAAATCAGGATCAATAACAGCTTTTTCTAGTTCAAGCTTTGGCACTCCAATTTCATCAATAATCTTTTGTTCAAATTCACATAATTTGGTAATATTTTCTTGGGCAAACATTAAGGCATCTAACATTGTTTTTTCACTTAATTCTTGGGCTCCAGCTTCAACCATACAAATAGCATCTTTTGTCCCGGCAACTGTTAAATGTAATGATGATTTTTCTAGTTCACTTGTTGTTGGATTAATAACAAAATTACCATCAACTAACCCAACAATAACTCCCGCAACTGGTCCATCAAATGGTATATTAGAAATACCTAAACATAATGATGAGCCAAGTAAAGCTGCCATTTCAGGGGAATTATCTTGATCAACAGATAATACTGTATTAATAACTTGAATTTCATTTCTTAAATTTTCATCAAACATAGGTCTAATTGGTCGATCAATTAGTCTTGCTGCTAAAGTAGCGGCATCTGTTGGTTTACCTTCTCTTTTAATAAATCCCCCTGGAATTTTCCCAACAGCATATAATTTCTCTTGATATAAAACTTGTAAAGGAAAAAAATCTTGTGTTAACATTGTTTTTCCCATAACACAAACAGATAAAACAACTGTATCTCCATATCTAACTAAAACAGAACCATTAGCTTGTTTAGCTAATTCTCCTGTTTCAACTGTAATATTTCTTCCTAAAAAGTCCATTGTATATACTTTTTTCATATTTTACCATCTCTTTCCAAAATAAAAGGTCACTTAAAAATAAAGTGCCCTTAAGAATTACTTTCTTAAATTTAATTTTTTAATTACTTCTCGATAACTTACAATGTCATTTTTCTTTAAGTAATCAAGTAATTTTTTTCTTCTTCCAACTTTAATTAACATTCCTCTTTTAGAATGATAATCATGACTATGTTCTTTTAAATGTTCAGTTAAATTATTAATTTCATGTGTTAATATTGCAATTTGCACTTCTGTAGAACCACAGTCATCTTTAGATTTTTGAAAATCTTTAATAATTTTTGCTTTTTCTTCTTTTTTTAAAGCCATAATAAACTCCTCCTTTATCTAAAATGGTTAAAACGAGGTAAAGCGACGGAGACATCTCTACTTCGTTATAACTTAATTTTATTATAATTATTTTTTAATTAATAAGCAACTATTTTTCACTAGTTTTTTTCGTTGTTGTTTTTTTAGCTGCTGGTTTTGCTTCTGTTTTTTTAGTCGTTGTTGTTGTTTTCTTTGTTGTTTCTTTCTTACTTTCTGTTTTGACTTCTTTTCCTTCTTCTTTTTTACTTTCTGTTTTAACAGCCGCTACTGGTTTAATTTTTTCCCCATTTAAAGCTTTTTTAGCTACTTCTACTAAAGAAGCAAAACTCTTTGGATCATCAATAGCCATTTCACTTAACATCTTTCGATTAATATCTATTCCAGCTTTAGTTAAACCATTAATAAATTTTGAATAACTAATATCATTTTCACGACATGCTGCATTAATTCTTGTAATCCATAATTTCCGAAAGTTTCTTTTATTTGCTTTTCGATCACGAAAAGCATAGGCTCCACTGTGGAAAGTTTGTTCTTGAGCAGTTTTATATAATCTATGTTTACTACCAAAATACCCTTTTGCTTCTTTTAAAACTTTTCTTCTTCTATTCTTGGAAACATTTCCGCCTTTAACTCTTGCCATGTTACATCACCTTTCTAGTTAGATAACAGACTTTAATCTGTTTCTATCTCCTTTTGCTAAAGTTCCTTTATTTCTTCTTTGTCTTACTTCTTTAGCACTATCTTTTCCTGTCTTATGGTTACTACCTGATTTCATATAGGTTAATTCACCATTTTTTCTTTTCTTAAAAACTTTTGCACTTGACTTATGTGTCTTTTGTTTTCCATTTGCCATATTACTATTTTCCTTCCTTTTTTGGCGCTAAAATAATAGCCATTTGTCTTCCCTCTAGTTTTGGTTCTTGTTCAATTACTGCACAATCACTTAAAGATTCTGCAAATCTTTTTAAAACTTCGCTCCCTAATTCAGGTCTAGCCATTTGTCTTCCTTTAAAACGAATAAAAGCGCGAATCTTATGTCCTTTAAGTAAATAACCTTGAGCATTCTTTCTTCTCGTTTCAAAGTCCCCGACATCAATAGTTGTTGATAAACGATATTCTTTCATATCTTTATTAGCTTCCCTTTGTTTCTTTTGGGCTTCTTTTAATTTCTTTTGTTTTTCATAACGATATTTGTTATAATCCATAATTTTAGCCACGGGGGGATTAGCATTTGCACTCATTAAAACTAAATCTAAGCCAGCATAACTAGCTAATGTTAAAGCATCTTTTATTTGCTTTAAGCCCATCTTTTCACCATTTGGACCAATTACCATCACTTCAGGAATTTTTATTTCCTCATTTACGAGTAAATCATTATTATTTGCTATAATTAGCACCTCCAACAAATTAAAAATGGATACAAAGCATATGTATCCATTTAAAAAGCATTTATTTTTATTCTTTGGCTTTTAACCCATTACCTTTGGTAATCAGGTGGATACATAATCTCTTTCCGTTTCTAATAACAAAATTATCTTACTACATAATTGTATGTTTGTCAAATAAAACTTTATTCATCAACATCACAATTTAAACAAACAACTTCATTGTTTTTTTCGACTAATAATTCATGGCATTTAGGACATATTTGACCAGTTGGTTTATACCAAAGAGCATAATTACATTTAGGATAATTATTACAGCCATAAAATATTTTTCCTTTTTTAGTTTTTCTTTCGACAATCTTGCCTTTTGCACATTTAGGACAAGCACATATTTCGGCAACAGGTGCTTTATCCTTTTTAATATATTTACAATTAGGATAATTACTACAAGCCACAAACTCGCCATATTTACCTTTGCGAATAACTAAAGGACTGCCACATAAAGGACAATTTTCACCTGTTTCTTCAGCTGGTTTCTTTTCCATTTCGCTAAATGCTTTTTCGACTAAAGGTTCAAATTCATCATAAAAGGTATGAAGGATTTTAATATTATCCGCTTTAGCTAAAGCAATATCATCTAAATCTTTTTCCATTTGCGCGGTATATTCTACATTAACAATGGCACTAAAAAATTCTTGTAATTTATCAGTTGTTTCCATTCCAATTTCAGTTGGCTCAAATTTTTTATCTTTTAAAACAACATAACCTCGATCTTTAATGGTACCAACAATTGTTGCATATGTTGATGGCCGGCCAATTCCTAAACTTTCTAATTCTTTTATTAAACTACTTTCCGTATATCTTGGAGCAGGTTTCGTAAAATGTTGAAACTTTTCAATTTTATTAGCCGTGATTATATCTGATTTATAATTTTTTAAATCAGGAAGAAGAGTATCTTCACTATCTTCATATTCCCCATAAACTTTTAAATAACCATCAAAAGTTAAAACACTTCCCGTTGCTTTAAATGTATAACCATTATTTTCTAATATAACGGTTGTAGCTAAAGTTTTCGCATCATGCATTAATGAAGCTAAGCTTCTAGCATAAATTAATTTATATAATTTATATTCATCATTAGATAAATAAGGTTTTACTTCCTCAGGAGTTCGGTTAATACTTGTTGGTCTAATACCTTCATGGGCATCTTGAATATTTTCATTCTTTTTTCCATTTTTTACATAACCTAAATATTGTTCACCATATTTTTTAGCAATATAACCAAATGTTTCATGAACAAATGATTCACTAATTCTTACACTATCAGTACGCATATAAGTAATTAGCCCAACTGTTTCTTGACCTAAATCAATTCCTTCATATAACTTTTGAGCAATTTGCATTGTTTTAGATGGGGCAAATCCAAGTTTAGTTGATGCTGTTTGTTGTAATGTTGAAGTTCGAAAGACTTCTTTAGCACTTTTATTCTTTTCTTTTTCACTAACTGATTCTATTTTAAATGATCTAGTTAATTTACTTAAAATTTCATCAGCTTCTTCTTCATTACTAACCTTTATTTCTTTCCCATGATATTTTTCTAAAAAAGCTTTAAATTCATCAAAATCAGCTTCAATTGTCCAATACTCTTCAGGAATAAAATTTTGAATTTCTCTTTCTCTATCAACAATTAATTTTAAAGCAACACTTTGAACTCTTCCTGCTGATTTTCCTCCTGTTTTTCTTTGCATTAATTTACTTAATCGAAAACCAATAATCCGATCTAAAATTCTTCTTGTTTCCCCACTTTTAACTAAATTAAGATCTATTTTGCCTGGATTATCCATGGCATTTAAGACAACATCTTTCGTTATTTCATTAAATACAACTCTTTTATATTTTTCCTCAGGTATTTTTATTTCATCAAATATATGCCATGAAATAGTTTCTCCTTCCCTATCAGGATCGGTTGCAAGATATACCATATTTGCTTCTTTAACATCTTTTTTTAAAGCATTAACATCTTTAGTTTTTCCTTTAATAATAACATAATTAGGTTTAAAATCATTTTCAACATCAACACCTAATCCATATTTACCCGTCGTGGCTAAATCTCTAATATGTCCTTTTGAAGAAACTACTTTATAATCACTTCCTAAATATTTTTCAATTGTTTTACATTTAGCAGGTGATTCCACAATTACTAAATTTTTCATATTCCTCCTATTTATTTATTATTTATTTTTTCTTGTAATTCTTTTACAGGCTTAAAGGATAGCCTATAATTATCTAATATACCATATTTGGCTAAATTTTCAAGATGCTTTTTGGTCGGATATCCCTTGTGATCCTTGAACCCATATTGGGGATATTTTTGATCAAGTTCATACATTAAATGATCTCTTGTAACCTTGGCTAAAACAGATGCTGCCGCGATAGATAAACTAAGAGCATCACCATGAATAATAGGTAAAACAGGAACATCTCGGTTTAATTTCATAGCATCAGTTAAGATATAATCAGGTTTAATTTTTAAATTATCTAAAGCTATATTCATAGCTAACCGAGATGCTTCTAAAATATTAATTTCATCAATTGTTTTCGCATCAACAATACCTATCCCATAACTAACAGCTTCTTCTTTTAAGATAGCAAAAAATTCTTCTCTTTTTTTCTCACTTAATTGTTTAGAATCATTTAAGCCAGGTAATTTATAGTTATGAGGCAAAATCACGGCCGCGGCCACAACTGGACCACATAAAGGCCCTCTTCCTGCTTCATCAACTCCCGCAATTAAATTAAATCCTTCTTGATAAAGCTTTTTTTCATATTTTAATAAATTTATTGACATATATCTAAAGTAACTCCTTTAATAGCCCCAGAGATAAAATCATTATAAATTCTTAAAGAGACTAATTCATAATCAATTTCTTGGAATCTTTTTAAATTAAGTCTTTGACCAATAGCATCCATAATTTCTAAAGAATTATTTACACTAATTTTAATTTTATATTTTTCTTCCAATAATATTTTATAATTTTTACTTAAAAAGTCAACTAAAAAGAAACCAATTTCTTCTATATTAACAACTTCTTTTTTAATCGATGCACAACTAGCTAAAGCTAAAGCTTCTTTTTCTGTTGCAATTTTTGGTTGTAAAACCCCTGGAGTATCAAGTAAAGAAATATTATAACTTGTTTTAAGCCAAGAAATACTTTTAGTTACACCAGGTTTATTAGCTGCCTCAGCTACTTTTTTCCCAACTAAGGAATTAATTAAAGTACTTTTACCAACATTAGGACTACCAACAACTAAAGCTTTAATATCTTTATTTTTTAAACCTTTAAGATTTCTTTTTTCATTAATACTTTCCATAATCTTATTTGTTTTCTTAATTATTTCTTTTATATCTTTTTGATTTCTTAAATCTCCTAATATAACTTCATAACCTTGATTTTCATATACTTTAACCCATTTCTTTGTTTCTTCTAAATCACATAAATCTTTTTTAGTCATAATTAATAATTTTGGTTTATTTTTTATATAATCATTTATATCTTTTATTTTACTAGAATAAGGTATCCTTGCATCTACTAATTCATATACTATATCTATTAAATCAATATTTTCTTTAATTAATCTTTTGGTCTTAGCCATATGACCAGGATACCAGTTGATTACGGATTTATTAACCCCATTATTGTTTTCATTCATTTTCTACACCTTCTTCTCTTGCCA
>CANRDD010000050.1 GCA_947629305.1 uncultured Bacilli bacterium
ATGAACAAATAAATAATTTAAATCTTGCTAATAAATATGTTTTAGTGTCTTACCTTAGTAGTGTTAATGAAGAAAATATCGAAAAAGTAAGAAGTTTTGTAACTAAGTTAGAGAAAGAACTATTAAATCTCTTTGATTTACTATGGACAAGAAACAAGGAAGAAAGAATGGAGATATTACAAGAAAAAGAAATAAAATTGTTAAAAGGGCACAAATAAAGCAAACTACGAATAGTTGACAAAATTCGTCAAGATACGATATAATTTAGTTGTTAGAAGGTGAATATTTTGTATAATGATCGTTTATATTTAACGGCCGAAGATATTTTAGAAAAACAATTTAATATTGATACTAGGGGATATAGACCACAGGAAGTGGATAAGTATTTGGATATGGTGATCAGGGATTATACAGAGTACAATAATATCATTAAAAATTTAGAAAAGAATATAAAAGATTTAACGGAAGATAATATGAAGTTAAAACAAGAAATTAGAAGATTACAAGGGGAATTATCAACAAATGAGGCACCAACTAGAACTATTAATAACATTGACCTTCTAAAAAGAATAAGTCAACTCGAAAAAGTTGTTTATGGGAAAGATGAATAAATAAAATTTACTTTGGCAAATGCTGCATAATATTTATGCAGAGGAAAGTCCATGCTCGCACTATTTCTGAAATGATAGTACTGATCGTGCCTAAGGAAAAAATAACTTAGGGTAGCTTATGCTAACGGCATCCCAATTACCTTAAAGGGTATAGTAGGATTGAAAGTGCCATAGAGACGAGTTTACTTGGAAACGAGTAAAGTGGAACGCGGTAAACCCCACGAGCGAGAAACCCAAATTATGGTCGGGGAGTTCGAGTTTAGGGAAAAAGAAACTTAGACTTGGAGCACATTAAGTGCAGATAAATATTTGCCCCTTATGTTAAAGTAAGGACAGAACATGGCTTATAAGAAATTTTATTTTTAAATTAAAGGATGTGAATTAAATTTTGAATGAAATTGGCGAGTTGTTCTCGGTAACCCGAAAGACATCTGGCATCAGTTTAGAAGAAGTAAGTAAAGATTTAAACATCAAAAAAGAAATGTTAGAAAATATTGAAGATGGTCGTGTTGGTGCCTTTAAAGATATTTTTGAATTAAAAGAGGATATTAGTAGTTATGCTAAGTATTTAGGATTAGATGTCAGTAAAGTAATTGATGAGTTTAATGAGTATATGTTTGAATATACTTCTAAAATACCAGTTAAAGAAATTGAAAAAACAATTGAATTACAAATAAAAGAAGATCATGAAGAAAAAATAGCATCTCCATATACGAAAGCTAGTAAAAAGTATAATAATAAAGTTTATATTATTGTTTATGTAGTGATATTATTATTAGTTTTAGTAATTACAATTTGGTCAATTAAACAAGTAACAATTGGGCAAAATGTAACTAATGAAATAAGTTATAGAAAGTAGGATTAGATGAAAAAATTAAATTTACCTAATAAAATAACTGTAGCAAGAATTATTTTAGGAATATTAATTTTAATTATATTAGTATTACCTTGGTATAGTTTAGGAATAAATTTTCCAACCTTTGCTGTTGGTAATATTATGATTGATTTAAAATATATTATTGTTGGTTTATTTTTTATTGTTGCTTCTTTATCTGACTTTTTAGATGGTTATTTAGCTCGTAAAAACAACATGGTTACTGACTTTGGTAAAGTTGCTGATGCTATTGCTGATAAAATTTTAGTTAATGGTTTATTAATTATTTTAGCTTATGAAAGAATGATCTCTATTATTATTCCAGTTGTTATAATTACCAGAGATATTATTGTTGATTCATGTAAAATGGTCAGTGGTAATCATGGAAAAGTCGTGGCAGCTTCCATTCTTGGTAAAATTAAAACAATATGTATGATGTTAGGTTTAACTTTAACATTATTTAGTAATTTACCATTTGAATTAATTAATTTTCCTCTTGCTGATTTATTTTTAATAGCCGCGGTAATCTTATCAGTTATATCAGGTATAGAATATTATTATCATACAAAGGAATTTTTGTTTCCAAAAGAATAACACTTTTTAGAATATAAAAGGTGTTTTTTTTTAAATAAAGGAGTAGGTAAAAATGAATGATAAAGAAATATTAAATAATTTATATATGAAAATGAATGATCAAAAGATAAGTATTAAAACATTAAAAATATATAATCCTTATAAAACAGAATTAGATGGATTTAGAAAAATTAAAAATTATGATGAAATAACCATCATAGGATCAAAAGATTATTTAGATTTAATTAAGGAAGATTATTTATATCAAAGTCAAGATATTATAATTATTTTAAGAGATTTAAATATTGTTAGTCATACTTTAATTATTGAAACAAATTATCCTTTTTTATTCTTAATAATACCACCTGTTTTAAAAGAAATATTAAGTATAAATGATATTAAATGTTATAAAATACCTTTAGAATATATATCATTATTATTAAATATAGATAATTTAGAAAATAATCCTAAACTTCTTTTAAAAAAATAGTATTGCTTTTTGCTTAGAACATAAGATATAATTAAGAAAGAAAAAGTCTAAAGAAAGAAGGAATATTATGACATTATATGAAGATTTGTTGTGGCGGGGTCTAATTCAAGATATAAGTGATGAAGAATTAATTAAGAAATTAAATGAAGGAGGACTTACCTTTTATATAGGCACTGATCCGACCGCGGATTCCATGCACATAGGCCATTATTCTTCTTTTTTAATATGTAAAAGATTAGCTAAGTATAATCATCATCCCATCCTTTTAGTAGGAGGAGCAACTGGTTTAATCGGGGATCCTAAACCAACAAGTGAAAGACCAATGATAAGTAAAGAAGAAGTAGAAAAAAACTTTATTGGTTTAAAAAAACAAGCCGAAGATATTTTTGGTTTTGAAGTAGTTAATAATTATGATTGGATCAAGGATATTAATGTTATTGATTTTTTAAGAGATTATGGAAAACATTTTAATATTAATTATATGTTAGCTAAAGATAAAGTTAAATCAAGATTAGAAACAGGTATTACTTATGCCGAATTTTCTTATATGATTCTGCAAGCCTTAGATTTTCTCCATTTATTTACAACAAGAGGTTGCACTTTACAAGTCGCTGGTTCTGATCAATGGGGAAATATTACCTCAGGAATAGAACTTATAAGAAAAGTAACCGGCAAAACCGCTTATGGGATGGTTATGCCTTTAGTAACTGATGCCAGTGGCAAAAAATTTGGCAAAACCGAAGGTAATGCATTATGGCTTGATAAAAATAAAACATCATCTTATGCCTTATATCAATATTTAATTAATTTAGATGATAATATTATAATTGATTATTTAAAAAAATTAACATTTTTATCTAAAGAAGAAATTGAACAAATAGCTTTAGAACAACAACAAAATCCAGAGAAAAGAATAGCTCAAAGAAGATTAGCTAAAGAAATAATCACGGATATTCGGGGCCAAGAAGAATATGAAAAAGCTTTAAAAATTAGTGAATCTTTATTCTCTGATAAAATATGGGAACTAGCAAGTAATGATATTATTAATAGTTTAGATAGTATACCTAAATTTGATATAGAAGAAAATATTAATATTGTTGATTTATTAGTTAATAATAATATTGTTACAAGTAAAAGAGAAGCAAGAGAAATGATTAATGGTAATGCCATAAGTATTAATAATAAAAAATATAATGATATAAATTATATAATAAGTAAAAAAGATGCTATTGAAGAAAAAATATTATTAATTAAAAAAGGAAAAAAGAACTATTATTTAGGAATTATAAAATAATAGGCTTTTAAAATAACTTTAATATTTATTTAAACATAGGTTATTATGAAAGGATGGTTTTAATGTATAATCCAAGAATACCTATGTCTAATAATTATTATAATCAAGATAGACAATTTTTCTTTCCTTTTTTAACTGGTGCTTTAGTAGGAGGAGCCGCGGTTGGTTTAACAAGACCAAGACCAATTTATAATGTTAGTCCAAACAATAATTATAATAGACCTCCTTATACTCCTGGAGCACCATTTTATAATAATTCTTATAGTTATTATGTTCCTAATCCATACCCCTTTTAATATTTAATTAAATTATTATCTTTAAATAAATAATTAAATATTATACCTAAAAAGATAAAATAAATAATAATTGTTGAACCCCCATAACTTAAAAAGGGTAAAGGTATACCTATAATAGGTAATAAACCTAGATTCATACTAATATTAATTATTTGTTGAAAGAAAAAGATAGAAATAAAACTAAGCATAAATAGTTTTATTTTTTTATTAGTTAATTTAAAATATAAATTAATAAAAGATATATCTATTAATAAATAACATAATAAAATAAGTAAACCAGTTAGAAGACCAAAGTTACCAATGGTAAAGGCAAAGATAAAATCAGTTGGAGCCTCAGGTATATATAAACTTACTTTTTTTAAACCAGTACCTAAGAAAGATGATGAACCTATTACCGTTAAAGCATTTTCTAATTGATAACTACTTTGATTAGTAAAAGTAATTAAACGTTCTACTCGATAGAAAAAAGATGTGCCAATTAAATTAATTAATAATTCTTTATTATTTAAATATAAAATTATAAAGGTAAGAAAACATAATATAATTAAGAAAAATAAAACTATAAACCAACTTTTATGTTTTAAAGAAGTAAATAAAATACTTAAAGCAATAATAAAGAAAAAGATAATAGCTCCTGTGTCTGGTTCTAAAAAAACAAAGATTGAAGGAATAAGTGTTATTATTATAACTTTTAATATTAATAATAATTCATCTTTAAATTTATTTATATTACTTTTACTAACAATATTAGTTAAATATAAAGCTAAACTTAACTTCATTAATTCACTAGGTTGAAATGAAAAAAATTTAAAACTAAACCAAGCTTTAGCTCCATTTATATCTTTACCTATAAATAATACTAAAATAAGTAAGAATAAAGAAAATAAATATAAAAGAAATGATATATTATATAATTTTTCAATATTAATTTTTGTTAAAATAAAAAGAATAATAAAACCAATTATATACCATATTAATTGTTTTAAAAAATTATATTTATAACTTAAATCTAACAAAGGAGCATTAAGCATATTTAAAAGACTTATAATCATAATAATTATAAGTAATATTAATAAAGGAATAATATTTTTATAATTTTTTTTCATATTTATTATTATGTATCAAAATAAATAATTTATCATATTTTATAGCAGAGGTGAAACTATGGATAAATTACCTAAAGTTTATGCTAATCCAATTAATAAAAACTTTGTTAATGTTCAAGAAACATATTATGATCGGGGTTCTAAACCAAATATTAGTCCTCAGAATATTAATAAGAAAATAAATGAAATATTTGCTTCTAGTAATCATATTTATAAAAGTAAAGTAAGAATAACTTTTAAAGATCAAGTAAAAGAAGAAGTAATCGTGGGTAAAACTAATTTAAATTTATTAACAATGGATGGAAAGTTAATTAAAATAACAGATATAATTGATATTGAAAAAATATAAAATAAAAAAGTATATTAGATAATATCTTCAATATACTTTTTTAATTGTTTAGCATTTTTTCCAAAGATTATTTTTAATTGATTATCTATTTCTACAATACCTTTGGCTCCTAGTTTTTGAATAGCATCTTTATCTGCTTTTGATACATCTTTTAAAATAACTTTAAATCTTGACATATTACATTCCGCATTAATAATATTATCTTTTCCTCCTAGATAAGTTATTAATTTATTTGCTTCAATATTAAAGTTTCTTTTATTTAACTTAACAATAACTAAGGAAATAATAACTAAAAATATGGCAATAATTAAATATTGAATAATTTGTCCTAATTCCATTTTATTTCATCACCAACACTATTATACTATAATTTATTAAAAAATAAAACCCTTGGAAAAGGTAAATAGCAAGCACTATTTTTCTAAAAAAACATAAATTATTAATGAGAATATATGAAAGGGTGAAATTATGAATAATACGAATAATTCGACAAGTTCTAATAACAATCAACAAGGTAATTGCATTAATGAAATATTATGTGTCATTTTAGTTCTTCAAGAAAATGCTTGTCCTGATAATTGTTTGCAAACTTGCGATAGACCTGTTCTTGGAGGAGGAGCTAATTGCTTAATTTGTAATACGAGACCAGTTATGCTCTATACTTGCTGTGGTAATGGTGTTCCTTGGAGCGTTTCTACTGTCAAAGATTCAACAGCCTCTTGTGCTGGAGAAGGTACAACCGGAACATGTTCTTCTGTTTTTAGAGTAGAAAAGGTTGAAGGAAATTGTTGTACATTTAGGGTTTTAGCTGAAAATGATGATCCAACAAGTGTTTATCCATATGTTGCAACAAATGTCTTTTTCACTATGGATTGCAGTTGTTTATGTAGTATAAGATGTTTATCAGATACATATGTTGATTGTGTTTGCTAAGAATAAGATAAAGGGCCTCGCTTTTTTCGCGGGGTTTTCTTTTAAATAAAAAAATTGTTTTTATTCTCTTTCTTATCTATGATAAATATACAAAGTGTAAAATAATGTAAAAATTTTTAAAAATTTTAAAGAAAAAAAAGGAAATTGGGCATCTGTCGGATTATATAGATATGAAAGGAAGAATTATGCAAGATTTAAAAGAGAAAAATGTTAAAATAAATAATTTTAAAGAATCAGCAAATAAATATTTTAATAATTCATTACAAACCCAAAATTTTATAGATAATATTTCTAAAATAATAAGTGATAAAAATTATAATGTTATATTTGATGATAAGATTATTAACAATAAAGGACAAACAGTAAATGCGCAAATAAAACCACTTTCAAATGGTGAAGTAGAAATAAGAATAAATCCTAATTCTCCTAAATCTGGAGAATTTTTAATAATTCATGAAGTAACCCATGCTATTGAAACAGAAGAAATGAAATCGTTAGTTTTAGATTATGCAAGTCAACATGATGATTTTAAACAAGTATTAAATGAACTAAAAATATCTTATGGAACAGATGATGTATCAAGTGAAGTTTTAGCGGATATTTCAGGTCAATTATTTGGTAATCAAGAATTTACTAAAATTTATGAACAAAAAAAGAACGAGGTACGGACAATAGCACCGTAGCAAGTTCTTTTATTGATAACAATATAATACAATCAAAAGAAAAATGTCAAATTTACACCATTGACATAAATGAATAAATATGTATAATATAAGATACTACTTTTTTAATATAATTATAATATATTTTATATTGAATTTTTATTGATAAGTGGTATATAATAATATTGAATAGAAAATTTACTTCTGTTCTAATATTTCATAGGACTAAAAAGAGATATAATCTTGGGTTTAGATGTATCTCCACAAATTTTGAAGAGGCACCTAATATATAGGTGCTATTATTTTTTATGTATATTTGTTACTGCTATAATTAAAAGTAAAATTATTACTAAAATCAAAAATGTGAAGACTAAGTAGTCCATATCATTAATGAAATAAAATTATATGCTAACATTCTATCACCTCCTCAACATATAAAGTCGTGGAGGTTACACCTATAAAATTATATCTCTCAAAAAATATTATAATACAAGCATTGATAAAAATCTATTTTTTCTAAATTATTTCTTGTTTTATAGGGTATTTTTTATATCTTTATTATTACATTTTTAGCATTGACTAAGTGCTATTTCATTTTAAATTACAAT
>CANRDD010000051.1 GCA_947629305.1 uncultured Bacilli bacterium
AATATATATTTAATCGGGTATATATATGAAGCCGGTTATTTTTTTTTGGGTAGGTTTATGGGTGGCAACCATAAAAATATAAAAAGGAAGTTTTTTGCTTCCTTTTAATTTTTTTAATTATTGTTGTTATTGTTGTTCCAGCCCCAGCCAGCACCAAGGATTATAACAAGTAAAATAAATAAAACAATCCATATAGCAGCACCTACGCCATAACCACTTGTGTATCCAGCATAACCATTTTGATTTCCACCACAGCAAGGATTAGCACCATAATTGCCACCATAATAACCGTTATTTCCGTAATAATACATATTATTATACCTCCTTTATGTATCTAATATAATATACTTAAAAATGTCACTTTTTGACATTAAAAATACCTAATTTTTATAAAAAAACTAGTTTTTTAACTATTATATGATAAAATTTAGATAGGAGAATAAATATGCGTAAATTATTTACTAAGATGGATATTCCATTATTTATAATGACATTATTATTTAGTATATTTGGTTTAATAATGATTTATAGTGCATCTAGTGTTTCAACTGTCATTAGATATGATGTACCAACTTATTATTTCTTTGTTAAACAAGCTATTTTTATTGGAGCAGCCATGTTAATTGGCTTCCTTATTGTTTTAACATTACCAACTAAAAGATATACTTCTTTATCATATCCAGCTGTAATAGGGATAATTGTTGCTTTAGCTTTATTATTTGTTAAGGGTAAATTAACTAATAAAGTTGTTAGTTGGTATGACCTAGGTTTTTTTAGTTTACAACCAAGTGAATTTGCTAAATCTATCTTAATTATTTTTTCCGCTTGTTTTTATAATACTTTATCTAAAAGAAAAGTTAAAAATATTTATGCGTATTTAATACCTTTAACTTTTGGAGCTATTGCTTCTGGTCTTATTGTGATGCAACCAGATTTAGGTAGTGCTGTTATTGTGGCTGGAATAGTTTTTCTAATCTTTATTAGTGTTCCTGTTGTTAAAAATAATATATTAAAAGTAATTAAAATAATGGGAATAGGTATTGTTATTGGCGTTATTGCTTTAATATATACAGGAGATGGCATATTAAATAAAATGCAAATAGATCGGCTTAATTTTAAAAATCCTTGTAATAGATATACAGAAGTAACTGGTTATCAAGTTTGTAATGGTTTAATTGCCATCAATAATGGGGGAATATGGGGAAAAGGTTTAGGTAATTCAACCCAAAAATATTTATATTTACCAGAAAGTCATACTGACTTTATTTTTCCTATTATCGTGGAAGAACTTGGTTTAGTCACAGGTATATTAGTTATTATAGGTTATATGTTTATTTTATATCGTATTTTAAAAATAGCTAAACAAAGTGAAACATTAAGATGTAGTATTTTAGCCTATGGTACATTTTGGTATTTAACTTTACATATTTTAATTAATTTACTTGGAATACTTGCTTTAATTCCTTTAACCGGCGTTCCTTTACCTCTTTTAAGTTATGGGGGTAGTTTTAATGTTAATATTATTTTAATGTTATTTGTAGTTCAAAGAGTTAATATTGAAAATAAAATTAATAAAACAAATAGAGAAATAAAGTCTTTATAATTTAGCATTTTTTTGTTAAAATAGTTAGCAGGTGAGGAAAAAATGCGACCTAAAGCTTTAATAACAGGAGCATCAAGAGGAATAGGATCTAGGATAGCTTTAAAATTAGCTTCCTTAGGATATGATTTATATTTAAATTATTTAAATAGTGATCAAGATGCTATTTGTTTAAAAGAAAGAATAGTAGAAGAATATAAAGTTGATGTCCAATTGTTAAAATTTGATGTAACGAAGGAAGAAGAAGTAAAAGAAGCTTTTAAGAAAATAAAAAGTTTAAATTGTTTAGTTAATAATGCTGGGATAGCTATTGATAATGATTTACAAAGTAAAAGTAGTTTAGAATTTCAAAAAGTAATTAATACGAATTTATTAGGACCTTTTTTAGTAGCTAAATATGCAGCAATAATAATGGATAAAGGTGTAATAATTAATATAGCATCAAATAGTGTTTTTCATCATAGTTATCCCGAAGGCTTAGATTATGATGCATCTAAAGCAGGACTTCTTTCTTTAAATCATAGCTTAGCTTTAGCTCTTGCTCCGAATATTCGGGTTATTGCCATTTGTCCTGGCTGGGTTAAAACCGATATGAATAAGGATTTATCTAAAGAATATAAAGAACAAATTTTAGCTAAATCTTTACTTAAAAGATTTGCTGAGCCTGAAGAAATAGCTAATGTCGTGGGATTTTTAGTTAGTAATGAGGCAAGTTATATTAATGATACAATAATAAATGTTGATGGAGGTTATTATGATTGATGATTTAATTATTGAAGCAGAAGAAAAATTAGGGTTTATTTATAAGAATATTGAGGATATCGAATATTTTAATAGTAAAAAGATTATTGAAGCGATGCAAAAATATGAGGTAAGTGAAGCTGATTTTGCATCTTCAACTGGCTATGGCTATGGTGATATGGGTAGGGATAAAATTGAAAAGATTTATGCTGAGGTTTTTAAAACAGAAGATGCTTTAGTTCGTAATCAATTTATCTCCGGAACACATGCGATATCAACTGCTTTATTTGCTGTTTTAAGACCTGGGGATACGCTTTTATCTATAACAGGAAAGCCATATGATACCTTAGATCCTATTATTGGTTTTGCAGGTAATGATAGTTCTTTAAAATCCTTTAATATAAATTATGAACAAATAGATTTAATTAATAATGATTTTAATTATGAAGAAATAGAAAAATATTTAAAAAAGAAAAAACCAAAGTTAATTGCGATGCAAAGATCAAGAGGATATTCATTAAGAAAAAGTTTAAGTATGGAAAAGGTTGAAAAAGTAATTAAGTTTATTAAAGATATAGATGCAGATAGTATAATATTAGTTGATAATTGTTATTGTGAACTAGTAAGTAAAATAGAACCAAGTGAAGTTGGAGCTGATTTAACTGTTGGGTCTTTAATTAAAAATCTTGGGGGAGGAATAGCAACGAACGGAGGCTATATTGTTGGTTCAAAAAAATTAATTCATTTATGTAGTGAAAGATTAAATGTAGCTGGTGAAGCTAAAGAAGTAGGACCATCCCAAGGGGCAAACATCAATATTTTAAAAGGTCTTTATTTAGCACCTCAGGCGGTTGCTAGTGCTTTAAAAACGGCTGTTCTTGCTAGTTTTGTCATGGATTTACTTGGTTTTAGATGTGATCCTATTTGGAATGAACCCAGAGCGGACATTGTCCAAATGATTTATTTACAAACAGAAGAAAATTTAATTGATTTTGTTCAAGGAATTCAAATGGGTAGTGCTATTGACTCATCTAGTTTGCCAGTTGCAAGCCCTATGCCAGGCTATAGTGATAAAATTATCATGGCATCAGGTTCCTTTACGCAAGGATCAAGTATTGAATTATCTTGTGATGCTCCTCTTAAAGCTCCTTATAGAGCCTATTTACAAGGAAGTTTATCATATTCTTATGGTAAAATTGGTTTAAAAAAAGCTATTGAAAATTTAAAAAACATCGTTTAACGGCGATGTTTTTCTTCTTCAATATCATCAAATATATCAATTAATTTAGGTTTATTTAAATCTTGAATAAGGCCAAGAGCACTTGCCATAGCAATTAAATGTTCTACTTCATGACTATTATTAGCCCATGGCCTGCCATCTTGTAATAAACCAATATTTGCTGCATCAAAACCAGCGACAACATTTAAAACAGCTTTTATTTCTTCTCGATGTTTTTCTAGTTCTTCTTGATTAAATTTAATATTATTACTTATAATATAAGGACTATTATTAGCATCATTAGTAGGATAATAATTAGATCTTAAAAAGATTAAATTAAGATTATTTCGTATTAAACGAGCAGCTTTTTCACTAGAAGAGATATTATTATTATTATTATTATTATTATCCATAACTTCAGGAGTTTCTTTAAAATCTCTTGGTTTAAAGAATTTTTCTTTAGCATGTAATTCTTCTTTTAAAAGTCTTAAATCTTCAGCTACTTTTTTATCTTCTTCATCTTGCCTTTGATGTTCATTTGTTATAAAATCCATGACACTTTGTCTGTTTTCCGCGGCTACCTTTCTATTTTGGGGACTATCCAAAATAGCTAATTGATCATATAAACCATTTAATTCACCTTTTAAATATCCTAATTTAACTAAATCAACTCTTTCTGCCCGGCAAACTTCCTTTATTTCTCTTTCTTTTTCATTTATTTTTTCAGTTAAGTTTTTAATAAGATCATCCATTTTTCTAATCCTTCTTTCCCATTTATCATAGCATATTTTTCTTTTAAAAACAAAGAATACCTATGAATTTAGTCAAGTAGATGTCAATTATTTTTGAAAATAAATTAGCAGTTCTAACTTGACAAGTGCTAATCATATGTTTATAATGGTATTAGCAATTAAGTAGTGGGATTGCTAAAATGAGGTATCGTTATGGATGATAGAAAAAATAGTCTCTTAAAAGAGATCGTTGAAACCTACATTAAAACGGTTAAACCGGTGGGTTCTAAATCATTATGTGATAAATTTAAATTATCTAGTGCAACGATTAGAAATGAAATGGCGGCCTTAGAAGAATTAGGTCTTTTAGAAAAGAATCATATTTCGTCAGGAAGAATTCCGAGTGAAGAAGGCTATAAGTATTATGTTAAAAATTTAATGGAGCCAGAGACATTAACAGGTAAAGATATGTTGCAACTGCAAAAAATATTTGCGAATAATGAACTTAATTTATCTGATGCTATTACCAAATGTATGGAAATAATTAGTGAAATAACTAATTATACCAGTGTTGTATTAGGTAATAATAGTGATGATAATAATTTATTACAAGTAAGTATTATTGCTCTTAATGACAGACAAGTTGTAGCTGTAATATGTACTGACAAAGGGCATGTTGAAAATAAAACCTTTAATTTACCAGCAAATACGGATGTTAAAGAAATTATTAAAACTAGTGAGATTATTAATAAATTATTAGTTGGAACACCAATTAAAGAAGTTAGTCAAAGATTAGAATTAGAAATAAAACCAATTATTAAGAAAAGTATTTATCAATATGAAACAATTTATAATATTTTCTATGATGCTTTAAGTGATTTTGCTAGTAGTAGTAATATTCATGTCAGTGGCCGTAATAATATGTTTGACCAGCCAGAATATAATGATGCCATGGAAATGAAAAAAATTGCGAAGAAATTTGAAGATATATCTTATATTAAAAAAATAGACCATCCTAATGAAACTGATGAAGATATAAAAATATATATTGGTAAAGAATCGGATTTTGATCCTAATGTCACTATTATTAGAAAGAAATATAAAATTGATGGGGAAGAAGGAACAATTGCCGTGATAGGACCAAAAAGAATGGATTATCAAAGAATCGTAGGTTTACTCGAATATGTTGATGAAGCCATTGATAAGAAAAAAGGAGAATAATGGAAACAGAACAAAAAGAACAAAAAGAACAAAAAGAAACAAAAAAAATGAAAGTTAAAGCTGTTAAAACAAAAGAAAAAAAGAAAAGTGAAACAACTAAATTATTAGAAGAAAATAATATTTTAAATGATAAAATATTAAGAATATCAGCAGAAATGCAAAATATGAAAAGAAGATATGAAGAAACTTTAGCTAATACCTATAAATATGATGGAGAAGCACTTCTTAAAAAAATTCTTCCTATTGTCGATAATTTTGAAAGAGCTATTAAATTAGATGATGCTAATTTAAATGATGAATTATCAAAGTTTTTAGAAGGATTTAAAATGATTTATGCTTCCTTAGCTAATATATTAACATCTTTAGAAGTTAAAGAAATAGACTGTTTAAATCAAGAATTTGATCCAAATACCATGGAAGCAGTTTTAACTCATCATGAAGAAGGTATTGCTCCAGGACTTGTTGTTGATGTTATGCAAAAAGGTTATATGTATAAAGACAAAGTCTTAAGAGTAGCTATGGTTAAAGTTAGTGAATAATTGCTCAAAAGAAAAAAAGAAAGGATAAGTGAAAATTATGAGTAAAATTATTGGAATAGATTTAGGAACAACCAACTCTTGCGTGGCTGTTCTAGAAGGGGGAGAACCAAAGGTTATCCCAAATCCTGAAGGAGGAAGAACAACTCCATCAGTTGTAGCTTTTAAAGGGGATGAAGAATTAGTTGGGGATACAGCTAAAAGACAAGCTGTAACTAATGTTAAAAATACTATTTCTTCGATTAAAAGAAAAATGGGGACTAGTGAAAGAGTTGAAGCTGGTGGTAAAAAATGGACACCAGAAGAAATTAGTGCGAAGATTTTAAGTAAATTAAAGAAAGATGCTGAAAGTTATTTAGGAGAAAAAGTAACTAAAGCCGTTATTACAGTGCCAGCATACTTTAATGACGCCGAAAGACAAGCAACGAAAAATGCTGGGAAAATTGCCGGTTTAGATGTCGAAAGAATTATTAATGAACCAACCGCGGCTGCTTTAGCATATGGTTTAGATAAACAAGATAAGTTACAAACTATTTTAGTTTATGACTTAGGAGGAGGAACATTTGATGTTTCTATTCTTGAACTAGGTGATGGTGTATTTGAAGTTAAAGCAACAAGTGGTAATAACCGTTTAGGTGGCGATGACTTTGATAAAAGAATTACTGATTATTTAGTTAGTGAATTTAAAAAAGAAAATGGAATTGATTTAAGTCAAGATTCAATGGCAATGCAAAGAATTAAAGATGCGGCTGAAAAAGCTAAAAAAGACTTATCTGGAATGACAACTGCCCAAATTAGCTTACCATTTATTGCCCAAAACGATAATGGTCCAGTTCATATGGAAGTATCTTTATCTAAAGCTAAATTTGAAGATTTATGTCGTGATTTATTTGATTCAACCTTAGAACCTGTTCGGAAAGCTTTAAAAGATGCAAAACTTAAAACATCTGATATTGATAAAGTAATCTTAGTAGGTGGTTCAACTAGAATTCCTTACATTCAAGAACTTGTTAAAAAAGAACTTGGTCAAGAACCAAATAAGAGTGTTAACCCTGATGAAGTTGTTGCCATGGGTGCAGCTATCCAAGGTGGTGTTTTAACAGGTGAAGTTGATGACATTGTTTTACTTGATGTTACACCTCTTTCTTTAGGACTTGAAACATTAGGTAATGTTATGACTGTTTTAATTCCTCGTAATACAACAATCCCAACAAGTAAGAGTCAAGTCTTCTCAACAGCCGCGGATAATCAACCTGCTGTTGACATTCATGTTTTACAAGGAGAAAGACCAATGGCCAGTGATAACAAGACTTTAGGTAACTTCCAACTTACAAATATTCCACCTGCACCAAGAGGAGTACCACAAATTG
>CANRDD010000052.1 GCA_947629305.1 uncultured Bacilli bacterium
TAATAGAAAGAAAGGTTAATAATTATAAATATTATTTAATAAGAATATATTTAAAAGAATTAGTGGATAAAATAAGAATAAAATAACACAAACTAAAACATAATTAACATAGAATTTAAAGGGAGGATATTTTATGTTTGATAAATTTAGTTTAAATGTTAGAAAGATTTTTAAAAGATGTGAAAATGAAATGCTTATGTTAAATCATCCATATGTGGGAACAGAACATTTAATGTTGGCTTTATTAAAAGAAAAAGATATACAAGAATTATGTCAAAATTATAATTTAAATTATCATAATTTTTATCAAGAATTAGTTAATATCATGGGTAATGATCGTAAAAATGATGATATTATTTTATATACCCCCTTATTAAAAAGAGTTATTAATTCTGCTATTGAAGATTCCATAAATAATAATGAAGAAGTTAATGCTAAATATTTACTTAAAGCTATTATAGATGAAGGAGAAGGAATAGCTATAAGAATTATGTTTAGTTTAAATGTTGATATAGATGAATTATATAATAAATTAGATAATAGTAATAATAAAGGAAAGAAAAAATTAGAAATATATAATATAGGGAAAAGATTAAAAGATAATATAGATTTAGATGATTTAGTAATAGGTAGAGATAAAGAAATAGAATTAATATTAGAAACATTAATTAGAAAGAATAAAAATAATCCTTTGTTAATCGGGGAAGCTGGGGTAGGAAAAACTGCAATAGTGGAAGAAATACAAAGAAGAATTATGAAAAAGATGGTACCAGATTATTTAAAGAATAAAGAAATAGTATTATTAGAATTAGGTTCTTTAGTCGCGGGTACGAAATATCGGGGTGAATTTGAAGAAAAATTAACAAAGATTATTAAAGAATTAGAAAGTAATCCCAATATAATTGTTTTTATTGATGAGATTCATGCTATTGTTAATGCCGGAGGAGCAGAAGGAGCTATTAATGCCTCCGATATCTTAAAACCATATTTAGCCAGGGGAAAAATTAAATTAATTGGCGCGACAACAACAAAAGAATATAATAATACGATTTTAAAAGATAAAGCATTAATGCGCCGTTTTGAAATAATTAAAGTTTTAGAACCAGATGAAAAAGAAACATTAAATATTTTAAAGAAAGTTAAAAAGAATTATGAAAAACATTATAATTTAAAAATAAGTTTAGATAATTTAAATGATATCGTTACTTTAAGTAATCGTTATATTTTAGATCGTCAAAATCCTGACAAAAGTTTAGATATTCTTGATTCTGTTTGTGCCATGGTTAGAGTTAAACAAACTAGTTTTCATACCTTTTATGAAGTAAAAGAAAAAATAGCTAAATTAGAACAAAAGAAAAAAGAATTTATTAAACAAAATAATTATGAAGAAGCAACTAAAATATATACAGAAATAAATAATTATAAACAAAAAGAAAATAATATTGATAAAGTAATAAAAATAAATCATTTAGATATATTAGAATTATTAAGTAAAAAATGTAATTTACCTCTTTTAATAGATAAGAAAAAATTATTAAAAAATATTGAAAATAATTTAAAATTAAATATTTTAGGACAAAATCAAGCTATTAAACAAATAATAAGTAATTTAGAAAATTATTATAATTTAAATTTAGAAAAACCACTTTGTTTACTAGAAACTGGTTCAACAGGAGTAGGTAAAACAGAATGTGTTAAAATAATAGCTAAAAGTTTAAATATTCCTTTAATTAGATTAGATATGAGTGAATATAATTTAGATATATCTATTAATAAATTAATTGGTTCATCAGCTGGTTATATTGGTTATAATGATGATGCTATTTTAAATAAAGTAAGAATGAATCCTTTTAGTATTATATTAGTAGATGAATTAGAAAAAGCTCATTCTTCTGTTTTAAATTTATTTTTACAAATTATGGATGAAGGTTTTGTTACGAATAGTCAAGGAGAAAAATTAGATTTTAAAAATACTTTAATATTTATGACTAGTAATGTTAAAGGTAATAAAAAAATAGGTTTTTTAGAAAATAATAATGATTATAGTGATTATTTTAGTAAAGAATTTTTAGCTAGATTTGATGATATAATTAATTTTAATGATATTAGTTATGAAGTAGCTAAAGAATATTTAAAAAGAAATAATATTAATGATGATAGTATTATTAATAAAATTAATTATCAAAAATATGGTTTAAGAGAAGTAAAAAGATATTTAAATAGAAATCATGTTTATCAAAAGAACTAATAGTTCTTTTTTTTTAATTTGGACATATATTTAGGGTGGGAGGACAAGCTAAAATGGGATTAAGTGATCAAGAAGTAAAAGAAAATAGAAAAAAATATGGAACTAATGAAATAACTAAAGCAAAGAAAAATACTTTTTTAAAATTACTTTTAGAATCTTTAGGAGATCCTATTATTAAAATATTATTAATTGCTTTAGCTATTAAAGTTGTTGTTTTATTTCGAAATTTTGATTGGTATGAAACAATAGGAATATTAATAGCTATCTTTTTAGCTTCTTTTATATCATCTATCTCTGAATATGGATCAGAACAAGCTTTTAGTCGTTTACAAGAAGATAGTTATTCTTCCTTAGTTAAAGTTAAAAGAAATAATAAGATAAGAGAAATACCTTTAAATGATGTTGTCGTGGGTGATTTAGTTATTCTTAATGCTGGGGATAAAGTACCCGCGGATGGATATTTAGTTAAAGGATCATTAAGTGTTGATGAATCATCATTAAATGGGGAGACAAAAGAAGCTAAAAAAGAAAGTACTTTTTCTAATGAAATAAATAATAAGAATAAGGTATATCGGGGTTCGGTTGTTTATTCAGGTGAAGCATGGTTAAAAGTAACTTTAACAGGAGATAATACCATCATGGGTAAAATCTCAAAAGAATTACAAGAAAAAGTTCCAGAAAGTCCTTTAAAAATAAAATTAAGAGGATTAGCTAAAACAATTAGTAAAATTGGTTATCTTGGGGCTTTATTAGCTAGTTTATCTTATTTATTTGCTAGTATTGTTCTTGATAATAATTTTGATCCTGAACTTATTTTAGCAACCTTAAAAAATGGTCCAGTTATGTTTAATATGCTTATATATGCTTTAACTTTATCAGTTACCATTATTGTCGTGGCTGTTCCAGAAGGTCTTCCCATGATGATTACTTTAGTATTATCAAGTAATATGCAAAAAATGTTAAAAGATAATGTTTTAGTAAGAAAACTAGTTGGAATAGAAACAGCTGGTAGTTTAAATGTTTTACTTACAGATAAAACAGGAACATTAACAAAAGGTATCTTACATACATCAGCTTTTGTTAGTTATGAAAATAAAATATTTAAAAATAGTGAAGAATTAAAAAAATATCCTCTTTATTATAAATATATATATTTAAATATGGTTTATAATACTATGGGTATTAGAAGTGATAATAAAGTTATTGGAGGTAATTTAACTGAAAAAGCTTTATTAAATTTTATGGAATATGATTATAATATTAAAGAAAAAATTATATATAAAGAACCATTTGATAGTCAAAAAAAATATAGTTTTATTACTTTAGAAGATGGAACTATTTTAATTAAAGGGGCAAGTGAAGTAATATTACCTAAATGTCATAGTTATTTAAGTTTAGATGGTAAATTAAAATTATTAACTAATATTAAAAATATTGAAAATAAAATAAATAATTATACGTTAGATGCAGGAAGAGTATTAGTTTTTGCTTATGGTAAATCATTAGATAATTTAACTTATCTTGGTTTTGTTAATATTAAAGATGAATTAAGAGATGAAGCAAAAGATGGTCTTAATTTAATTAAAATGGCGGGAATAAAACCAATTATGATTACAGGTGATGCTAAAAAAACAGCCATGGCTATTGCCAAAGAAATAGGGTTATATAATGGTGGTAATGATTTAATATTAACAAGTGAAGAAATGGCTAAATTAAGTGATGATGAATTAAAAGAAAAAATAAATGATTTAGTTGTCGTGGCTAGATGTCTTCCTCAAGATAAAAGTAGGTTAGTTAGTTTAATTGAAAGTATGTCTTTAGTAGTTGGAATGACGGGTGATGGTGTAAATGATGCTCCAGCTTTAAAAAAAGCAAATGTTGGTTTTGCTATGGGAAGTGGAACAGATGTAGCAAAAGAAGCCGCGGATATTGTTATTTTAGATAATAATATTATTTCTATTGGAAAAGCTATTCTTTATGGTAGAACTATTTTTAAAAGTATCCGGCGGTTTATTATTTATCAATTAACTGTTAATATGTGTGCCTTAGTTTTATCTATAATTGGTTCATTCATTGGTATTTCAACCCCAATTACCATTGTACAAATGCTTTGGCTTAATATGATCATGGATACTTTTGCTGGTTTAGCTTTTTCTTTTGAAGCTCCTTTACCAGAATATATGATGGAAAAACCAAAAGAAAAAGATGAAGCTATTATGAATAAATATATGTATAGTCAAATAATTTGGACAGGTACTTATTCAGCCATATTATGTATATTATTTTTAAAATTACCGATCATTAAAAGCATTATTAGAGTAGGTGAAAATAATAAATATTTAATGACTGCTTATTTTGCTTTATTTATTTTTTTAGGTATATTTAATGCTTTTAATGCTCGAACAGAAAGAATTAATATTTTTGCAACATTATTTAAAAATAAAGTATTTCTTGGTATTTTTACTTTTATTTTTATTGTCCAAATATATTTAATATATCATGGAGGAGAAATATTTAGAACTTATGGTTTAACTAGTTTTGAACTTTTCTTTGTTCTTTCATTAGCTTTAACAGTTTTTCCTGTTGACTGGTTAAGAAAATATTTATTAAAAAGAAAACATATTAAAATTGGGGTATAACTTTCTAATTTATAGAAAAGTTTTAAAATTTATAGTATACTAGAATTACTATTATGGGAGGTATACTAATGGCTGAATTTACTTTTATTGATTTATTCGCGGGTATTGGAGGAATTAGAGCTCCATTTCAAAAATTAGGGGGTAAATGTGTTTTTTCTTCGGAAATAGATAAATTTGCTATTAAAACATATGAAGCTAATTGGCATGAAACCCCAAGTGGGGATATAACGAAAATTGAAGCTAAAGATATCCCTAAATTTGATATATTACTTGCAGGTTTTCCTTGTCAGTCTTTTTCTATCGCTGGGAAAAGAAAAGGTTTTAATGATATAAGAGGAACTATGTTTTTTGAAGTAGAAAGAATATTAAATTATCATAAACCTAAATGTTTTATGTTAGAAAATGTTAAAGGATTATTAAATCATGATAAAGGTAATACATTTAAAGTAATGTTAGATATTTTAGAAAATAAATTAAAATATAAAGTATATTATAAAGTATTAAATGCTAAAGATTATGGAGTTCCCCAAAATAGGGAAAGAATTATAATTGTCGGATTTAAAAATGATCAAGTAGAATTTACTTTTCCTAAACCTTTAGATATTAAAGTAAAAGTTGGTGATATATTAGAAAAAGATGTTGATCCTAAATATACTATATCTGATAAAATATGGGAAAGTCATAAAAGAAGAAAAAAAATGAATCAAGCTAAAGGAAATGGCTTTGGTTATTCTTTATTTAATGAAGATTCTCCTTATACTAGTACTATATCAGCTCGTTATTATAAAGATGGTTCAGAAATATTAATTGCCCAAGAAAATAAAAATCCAAGAAAATTAACACCAAGAGAAGCAGCTAGATTACAAGGTTTTCCTGATGATTTTAAATTAGTTGTAAGTGATATGCAATTATATAAACAATTTGGTAATTCTGTTCCCACGAAAATGATCGAGGCAGTGGCAAACAATATTTATAAAGCTTTAAAAGAAAGCGGGGAAATATAATGAATATAGATGTAAATGAATATAGAAATAATTTATTATTTTATACTATTTTAAAAAATATTATAAAATGTAAATTAAGTGAAAATAAATTAAATGAATTAGAAAATCAAATAAAAGATAATATTAATCTAGGTTATAATAAACTTATTGAATATTTAAAAATGCAAGTTATTAAAGAAAATATAAAAACATATGAAGATTATTTAATTTTAATAAATCTTTGTGATGAAAATAATTTTAAAATGTGGTGTGATTTAATAATATTATCAATAGAGTTATTATCATGTAAGAATTTGATTTTAGAAGAAACTAAAAATTATGCTAAAGTACAATATAGAGAAAATATTGCTAATATATCGGATAAATTAAGTTTTAATTATGATTTAATTAATTTAGAATATCCATATGGGCAAAGAGTAGTAAATGCTTTATTAGTTTATGCTTTAACAAATGTAAATAGAAAAAATGAATTTATTTTGGAATCAAGTGGGAAAACAATTAAAAAATTAAATGATTTAATAATAGATACTACAAATAAATATCAAATTAATGTTAATAATATATTTATGATTATTATGGATGAATCAATTAATCAAAGTATTATTTCAACAGCAGGATCATCTTATGAATCGAGAGTGGAAAGTGTTTTATTAAGTATGTCTGATAATGTTAGACCTCATGTCCATGATAAAAATATTACTTCTGTTGAATATGATTATACATTTGAATTTGCTAATAAAATATATGGAGTTAGTGCTAAAAGAACATTAAGAGAAAGATATAAACAAAATTTTGAAGATGTTCATCAATTATCAGTAGAAGCAGTATTTTTAATTACTTTAGGAATTGATTTAAATGAAGAAAAATTAAATAATATTATGCAAAGACATGGATATTTTGTTGTTGTATCCCAAGAAATGTATGAATCCCAAGACTATTTTAAGAAAAATAAAAGAGTAATATCATCAAAAAATTTTAATAAAGATAATTTACAAAAAATATTTTCCCAATATATATAAAAAAAGTAGAACCAAAATTCTACTTTAATTTTTTTTAATGGTCGAGAAGACAGGATTTGAACCTGCAACCCCTTGGTCCCAAACCAAGTGCACTACCAAATTGTGCTACTTCTCGATTACTATATTATATGACAACTTTATAAGATTGGTACGCCCAAAGGGATTTGAACCCCCAACCTCTTGATCCGTAGTCAAGTGCTCTATCCAGTTGAGCTATGGGCGTAATAATCAAGTTGCATAATCATTATAGTATACATTTTTATAAAAATCAATTAAAATTTACGAAAAATCTTGCGTTTTTGATTCAATAAATTTTAAAAGTTTTGTCGAACGATGTCGAAGTGCTTGCAAAGAAAATAATTTAATATATAATAAAGACTTGTTAC
>CANRDD010000053.1 GCA_947629305.1 uncultured Bacilli bacterium
ATTTAAAAAATATATTTTTAGATAAAGAATTAGATAAAAATGCAACTACCGAGATTTTCTCGGTAGTTCAAAAAGAAAGTAATCATGATGTAAAAAGAAATGGAGAATTATATAGAAAAATCAAGATGTTAAACTAGAAGTCAATATAAAAAATGAAACTATATAGCTATCTTTAGGACAAATAGCTAAATTGTTTGATAGAGATAAAATGTTATAACAATAAATATTGACGAATTGGATAAGAATGTGATATATGCAAAATTTGCACATACCACTCAACATGGTGCATTATCACGAGTAAGATTATTAAAATAAAAAAAGTATTAACAATTACGTATTAATACTTTTTCTATATATAAAACTAAATTATAAAGAATAAAAGAAATAATTACTAAAATAATAATTCCCGTCATAACTAAACTTAAGTTAAATACCTGAGTTCCATAAATAATTAAATAACCTAATCCTTCTTTACTAACTAAAAATTCTCCCATAATAACACCAATTAAACTCATTGATATATTTAATTTTAAACTAGAAATAATTGTTTTATAAGAATTAGGTATTATTAATTTAAATAAAATTTGCCATTTATTAGCTTTAAATGATTTAAGTAATTTTATTTTATTATGATCTGTTTGTAAAAAACCATTATAAATAGTAATAATATTAATAATTAAGTTAATAAGTAAAGCCATGATTATAACACTTTTAATATTAGCTCCCGCGATAATGATAATAAGAGGACCTAAAGCAACCTTTGGTAAAGAATTAACTAAGGTTAAAAAAGGATCAATTATTAAAGCTATAGAAGGAAATTCATAAAGAATAATAGCCATCATAAAACCTAATATAATACCTAAACTAAAAGCAATTAAAACTTCTTTTAAGGTTGTTATAATATGTTTCCATAAATTACCTGTATTAATTAAATTTAATATTGTTTGCCATATTTTTGATGGCTTAGAAAAGACAAAATCATTAATATATCCTTTATTAGCTAATACTTCCCACATTAGAAAAAATAATCCTACTATTAATAATTGTATTAAAAGAATAAATATTTTTTTTATTTTTCTTTTTTTTAAAAATAATTTTTGTTCTTTAGACATTTTTATCTAAATCCTTCCATAAAAGATCATAATATTTATTAAATTCTAATTCTTTTCTTCTTTCAATAGGATTTAAATCTTTAGAATATTTAATATTATATATATTTTTAACTTTAGTTGGTCTTTTAGATAAAACAATAACTCGGTCCGCTAAAGAAGTTGCCTCAGCAATATCATGAGTTATCATTATAACTGTTTTTCTTTCATTTTTTATTATTTTATAAACATCATTACTTACCATTAAACGAGATACATAATCTAAAGCTGAAAATGGTTCATCTAAAAGTAATATATCTGGTTTGATAGCTAGAGTTCTGATTAAAGCTACTGTTTGAATACCATATAGACTTTTTTAAAGTAATTTGTTAAAATAATAATAACATAGTAGGTCACTGTTACTGTGGTTAGAAAGGAGTGTTGAATAGTGGAAAAAAAGGTTGCTAAAAAAAGAAATGTAGCAATTGAACTCTGGCGTTTTCTTATTGCCTTTGCTATCATTGGTTTTCATACAGGTTGGATAATAGCCCGTAGTTGCAATGGAACAAATGGTTATTTTATGCAAACTAGTAATTGGTTCTTTGGTTCAAGTGAAGTTTTATTAATATTTACTTTAACTACTGGTTACTTTATGGTTTCACATTTTAAAAGAAAAAATGCCGAAAAAAAATATCAAGAAAGGAGTGCTTCATCAAGAGCTTGGGAATATACTTGGAGTAGAATTAAAGGTTTATTACCTGTTTTAATTTTAGGATATGTTTTAGGTGTTATTATTAGTACTAAATTCTTTTATCCTGATTATTCATTCCAACAAGTATGTTCAATGATTATCAATAGTGCTTGGGAATTCTTAGGTTTCCATTCTGTTGGTTTAAGATCAGTTGGTGGTGAGTTCTTTAATTTAAATGGTACATTATGGTTTATATCCGCAATAATCATTTTAGGTTATTTCCTTTACTGGGGATTATGTAAAAATGAAGATTTAGTTGCGGGTTTAATTGCCCCATTTAGTTTTATCTTTCTTGCTGGATGGTGGTGTTACACTGGAACAAGAGGAGCTCAAACTGGTTGGTCAACCTTAGGTGCTCAACTAGCTTCAACTAATGGTATGGGTGGAAGTGCCACGAATGAAACAGCCTTTTTAGGTTTCAATAATGGTTTACTTTTTGTTCTTCTAGGAATGCTAGGTGGAATAATTATGTATTATGGAATTGAAAAGCTAAAAGAACATAAATTCAGCGATAATGGAAAAATGGCTTTAACAATTCTTAATATGGTTGTCAGTGCTTTATTAATATGGTATACCGTAAATCAACCAACTTGGTTTAATTTAGATCGTTGGACTGTATCATTATTATGTATTTTAGTAATAGGTTTAACATTATTAAATAAAGATTATTTTACCGCGGCATTAAACAATGAATATACAAGTAAGATTTTTGGTTATCTAGGAAGTCTATCTTTATATATTTATATGTTACATTATCCAGTTGCTATCTTTGTTTTAAGAATGTATGGAACTAATACTTTAGCTACAACTTATACTTTCTGGTCAGTATTTATTCCAACCGTCTTAATTACAATTGTTCTAAGTATATTAGTAAAAATCATTTTAGATAATACTATATATGCTAAGAAAGCTGCTAAATAAAAGGTAGAAATACTACCTTTTATTTTGGCTTAATATTTGATAAAATGAAGAAGAAAGTTGGTAAGAATAATGAAAATAATTACAAAAGAAGAAATAGGAAATATTATTAAAGATGGTGATATGGTAGCTATATCAGGATCAGGTGGATCTGGTTCTTGTGAAACAATATTAAAAGGTATTAATCAAAGTTTTAAAAAAAGTGGTCATCCAGCTAATCTTGGGGTAACATGTGGTATTAGTCCTGGAAACTTAACCGAAGAGGAAGTTGGCATGAATTATTTGGCTTTGCCAGGTTTAGTAAAAAAAGCTATATGTGCTCATTTAGGCATGGGTAAATTATTTGGAAAAGCAGTTGGTAATAATGAGTTTGCTACTTTTGCTGTTCCTTTAGGAGTTATTAATCATTTGTATCGTGCCCAAGCAGGAGGAGAGCCAGGAATTATTACCCACATTGGTTTAAATACTTTTGCTGACCCAAGACTAGGAGGATGTCGGGTTAATGAACTGGCTAAAAAAGAAGAAGATCTTGTTTCTTTAATAACAATTGAAAATAAAACTTATTTATTTTATAAAACATTTCCTATTAATGTTGCTATTGTTAAAGGAAGTATCGCCGACAGTGATGGTAATATTTCTTTAGAAGAAGAAGGTGTTATTGGTGAACAATATAATATGGCTATTGCTGCCCATAACTCAGGAGGGATTGTTATTGCTGAGGTTAAAAGAATTGTTCCTAAAGGAACTTTAAAAGCCCGTAATGTGTTAATTCACTCTTCTTATGTTGATTATGTTGTTATAAGCGAAAAAGAGGATTTAGGTGAATATAATTTACCTGTTTATAGACCAGAAGTAACTGGAGATAAAAAAATACCTTTAGCTAGTATTGCTCCAGCTAAGTTAGATGAACGAAAAGTATGTTCTAGAAGAGCTGCTTTAGAATTAACCAAAAATGCGGTTATTAATTTAGGAGTTGGAATGCCTGATGGTGTTTCTAAAGTTGCCGCGGAAGAAAATATTAGTGAAAGCATCTTTTTATCTGTTGAATCTGGACCAACTGGAGGTGTTCCTATCGGAGGTGTTACCTTTGGTGCTTCAATAAATCCTGACTCGGTTATATCTACCGCGGAACAATTTGATGCCTACAATGGAGGCTCATTAGACATGGCTATTGTTGGCCTTGCCGAAGTTGATAAAGAAGGCAATGTTAATGTTTCAGCCTTTGGTCCAAGAATAACTGGTCCAGGTGGTTTTATTAACATTACCCAAAGTACTAAAAAAGTAATTTTCATGGGAACATTCATGGCTAAAGATTTTGAATTAAAAATTCATGATGGTAAATTAGAAATAATTAAAGAAGGTTTAAAAGAAAAATTTGTTGATCAAGTTGAACAAATAACATTTTCAGCCAAAGAAGCTCTTAAAAATAAACAAGAAGTATTATATATAACTGAAAGAGCTGTCTTTAAATTAACAAATGATGGTTTAGAACTAATTGAAATAGCTCCAGGTATTAATCTTCAAAATGATATCTTAAATCATATGGCCTTCCCTGTTAATGTATCATCAAATCTTAAATTAATGGATGAAAGAATATTTAAAGATGAAAAAATGAACTTAACTCTTTAAGTTCATTTTTATATATTCCAATTAATAATAATATCTCTTTTTTTCTTTTCTATTTTTCCTATTTCTATTTTCTTAATAAATTCTTCAATAATAACATTATTTAATTTACTTAATTTATTATATTTATTAAATATTTCTTTATTACTTTTAATATTATTTATTTTTTCTTTTATATTATTAATTTGTTTATTATAAATATTTTCTTCTTTATTATATTCTTTTAATAATATATTAAATTGTTTATTAGTTATAATACCATTAACTTTATCTTCATATAAATTTTTTAAATAATTATTTATTTTTAATATTTCTTTTTTTATATATAATATATTCTCTTCTAAATCTTTTATTTTATTATATTTAATTAAAGATAATTTTTCTAATTCTTTTTTATCATAATAATTATTAATCTTTTTATTAAGTTCTTTTAATATAATATTTTCTAATATATCATAACGTATAGCTTTATTATTAGAACAATTATTTATTTTTCTTTTATGACTAGAACATATTAAATAAGTATATTTAGAAGAATTCTTTTTATACATCTTTTGTCCACATTCTAGGCAATATACTTTATTGGTAAATATATGTCTTAAACCGGATTTTACCATTGGTCTTATTCTTTTTTCTCTTATTTTTTTAACTTTCTTAAATGTTTCTTCATCAATAATAGCTTCATGAATATTTTCTTTTCTAATCCAAGAACTTTGTTCTTTTTTCTTAATCTTATGATTTTTATAACTAATTGTTGTTCTTTTTCCTTGCACTAAATGACCTAGATATACTTCATTAGTTAAGATAGTTTTAATAGCATTATTATTCCATTTTATTTCTTCTCTCTTTTTATTACTAACAATATTTAATTTAATTCCTTTATGATATTTATAAACCGAAGGAGAAGAAATATTTTTATTGTTTAAATATTTAGCTATACTTGTATAACCTAAACCATTTAAATATAAATGATATATTTGTTTAACAATTAAAGAAGCAATAGGATCAATAACTAATTTATTGTTATTATCTTTAGCTATTTCATAACCATAGGGTGCAAAAGGAGAAATAAATTCTCCTTGCTTCATCTTAGCATTAAAAGCACTTCTAATATTATTAGATACATCTTCTAAATACCATTCATTAACTAAACCATTTATTTGTCTAGCCTTTTTATTACCTTCATTATCTGTATCAGCATTATCTGATAAACCAATAAATCTAATATTCCATTCCTTAAACTTATTATGAATATATTTTTCAATTATTTCCATATCTCTAGAAAATCTTGATTGACTCTTACATAAAACTATATCAAGTTTCCCTTTTTCACAATCTTTAATTAATCTTTCAAACTGAGGTCTATATGTTCCTGCTCCTGATAAATCTTCATCACAATATTCATCTATTAATATAAATTCAGAATGTTTATCAATATATTCTTTTAACATATTTCTTTGATTCTTAATTGATTCACTATCATCATCTTTATTTATTTTATCTTTATCTTCACTAGATAATCTTAAATATATACCTACTTTAAAAAGATTATTCATTACTATCCTCTTCTAATATTTCTATACATTTATATAATTTTTTATTAATTATTATTTTTAATTCATCTTTATTTAATTTATTTTCTATATTAATAACATTATATTTCATATCTATCCCCTTTAAATATATTTATTTATTAAATAAATTATGTTCTTATTATATTCAAACAACTCTTTGTCTCATACCCCCAGATAATTCATTAGGATAACGATTCATAAATTCTTCTAATCCATATTTTTTTAATAATCCTTTAACATAATTAATATTTTCTTTATTTTTTTCTCCTCTTATATCTAAACCTAAACAAGCATTATCTAAAATAGTTAACCATTCAAATAAAGAATCATCTTGTAACATATATCCTATTTTTAAATCTTTCTTTAACTTCTTTATTTCTCCCTTTGTTTTTTCTTCTATCCCATCAATAATATTTAAAAAAGTTGATTTACCACATCCTGAAGAACCAATTATACATAAAAATTCTTCTTCTTTAACATCAAAAGTTAAATCATCAATAGCATTTACTTCCCCCATCTTGGTATAATAATTTTTCTTTAAATTATTTATTTCTAATATTTTAGTCATGATAAAAATTATTAACTAAATTCTTATAGGGAACATAATCTTTAATTAAAGAAAAATCTATTAAAAAATCTTCTAAATTAGTAAATATTTCTTCACTAACATAAGGGTTTTCTAACCAACAATCATAATCTTTATATCTTTTAATCATTAAAGCTAAATCATCAACATCTGTATCTGGAAACTGATCAATAATATCCTGAGCTACAACTTTAGGATCATTTTGGAGTGTATAAGTTATAGCTTTAGCTAAAGCATTAGTAAATTTAGTAATAACTTGCCCATGCTTATCAATGAAACTTTTTCTAGCATAAAATGCTGTATAAGGAACTTCCCCAGAGAGTTTTCCAACAGAAGCCACGACATAACCATATCCTTCTTTTTCTAAAGCTGTCGCATTTGGTTCTCTTAAGGCAAGAATAAGAATTCTCTATAGATAGCAAATGTTATCTTTTTTTGATATAATACATTTGAAAAAAAACAACAAGGAGATTAACTATGAAAAATAATATGATTATATATGTATCAAAAGATGGCAATGTAAAAGTTGATGTTAATATCCAAAATGAAGATATATGGATGAGTCAAGATGTAATGGCTAATCTTTATGATACAACTAAAAATAATATTTCCATCCACCTAAAAAATATTTTTGATGAAGGCGAGTTAGAAAAAAATTCAGT
>CANRDD010000054.1 GCA_947629305.1 uncultured Bacilli bacterium
TATTTAACAAAATTAGATGAAATAGGAAGTACAACATGGAAAGATAAAATAGAAACAGTAACATGGAACATAGCAGGCTTAACATATAATGAATATAACAAACCAGCTAAAGATGTGTTTACAGTCGAAATGAATAACAGTACAACAGGAAGCAAACAAACAACAACCAAGACAGTTGATGCTCAAGTAGGATTAATGTATTTATCAGATTATGGATTTGCCGCAAGTAAAGATAATTGGCAAACAAGTTTATCTTCTTATGATAAGAATGCAAATATAAGTGCGAATTGGCTATATAATGCCGTTTACGAATGGACTATTTCCCGCTATTCGGGCAAATCGGACCGTTCCGTTGATGCGCTGTTTGTCAGCAACTATGGCCTCGTGAGCAACTACTATGTCCTCGACGCGTATGGTGTGCGCCCGTCCTTCTATCTGAAATCCACGGTAAAATATTTGGAAGGAGACGGAAGTTATGAAAAGCCAATATTCCTTGGCTAGGATCCCATTAACTTAACTGTGTCTTATAGATATAGTTAAGTTTTTTTATATTAATAAATTTTGTAAAGTTGACCCATTGTCTATTGACTAAACAAATGTTTGCATTTATAATGGTAATATACAAGGGAGGATGAAAAATGAATATCACAATTATTTTAAACAAATTAGAAAATTTACCAGAAGAATTAAGACTTACAGAAAAAAGAAAGGAATTTTTATTTAATTTAGAGAATCAGTTTTTAAAAAGAAAGAATTGGTTAGAAAAGTATCGTTATTCTAATGAAGCAGGATTAATAGCTTTAGAACAACAAATAAGTATTACTCAAAAAGAAATAAAAGAATTAGAATATAAAATTAAGTTTTTAAAAGAAGAAATTAAGTTTTATAAATCATGTAAAGTATCTATTGAAGAATTTTTAGAAGGTAATGATTATGAAAAAGAAATATATAGAGAAAAATATTTAAATAAATATAGTATGACTAAAATATCTATAAGACATAATAATATTCAAGCTAATACAATTAATAATATAATTAAGAAAGTAGAAAAGGATGTCCAAAAGTTTTTAAATGAATATTTATTTCATGAATGGCTAAATAATAATTCCTTAGTAAATTAAATTTTCTTGCCTTATTTTAGGAACTATAATATAATAATTATGTGATTTTGGAGGAAGTATATGAAAGACAATGTATTTGAATATGAAATTAAATTAGAAGATGAATGGGTAGAAATTTTAGATAAAACCTTTAAAAAGAAAAATAGTAATGTAGCTATTGATGGTTTTAGAAAAGGTAAAGCTCCTAAAGATATTTATTTAAAACATTATGGCATAGAATCATTATATAATGATTCTATTGATGAAGCTATAAATGTAGCTTATAAAAAAGTTTTAGATGATAATGAAGTAGTTCCTGTTATTCCAGCTAATGTTGATGTAACGAGTATTGATGAAAAAAGTGTTAGTTTAAAATATACAATTATTACTCATCCTAAAGTTACTTTAGGTGATTATAAGAACTTAAAAGTTAAAAAAGATGCTGTTAAAGTAACAGAAGAAGAAATAAATGAACAAATTGAACATTTAAGAAATCATTTCGCGGATATGATTATTAAAGAAAATGGCGTAGTTGCGGAAGGTGATACAGCCATAATTGATTTTGATGGCTTTGTTGATGGTGAACCTTTAGAAGAAGGATCTTGTGAAAATTATGCTTTAGAAATTGGTAGTAATAGCTTTATTCCTGGTTTTGAAGAAGGAATCATTGGGATGAAGGCTGGGGAAGAAAAAGAATTAAAGTTAAAATTCCCAAAGAATTATGTAGCTAATTTACAAGGAAAAGATGTTTTATTTAAAGTTAAAGTTCATGAAATTAAAGTAAAATCTTTACCAGAATTAAATGATGACTTCTTTGCTGATTTAGGTTATGAAGATGTTAAAAATGAAGAAGATTTAAGAAAGAAAGTTAAAGAAGAATTACAACATAGTAAAGAACATGAAGCAAATGATAAGTTCTTAGATGCTTGTTTAGAAGAAGCTTCGAAAAATTTAAAAGTAGATATTAATGAAGAAATAATTCATGAAGAAATTCACCGTATGATGGATCAATATGCTTATAGATTAAAAAGTCAAGGTTTAGATATAGCAAATTATTATGAACTTACAGGAACAACTGAAGAAGATTTACATAAACAAATGGAACCAGAAGCAACAAAAAGAGTTAAATATCGTTATTTAGTGGAAGCTATCGCAGATCAAGAAAATTTAACTTTCACGGATGAAGAAGCGGAAAAAAGAGCCGAAGAAATGGCTGAAAACTATGGAACAACTAAAGAAAGAATTATTGAAGACTTTGGAGGTCTTGATGTTGTTAAATATGATATGCGGATGCATAAAGCTATGGATATTTTAAGAGATAGTAATGAAAAATAAAAGGTAGTTGGAAAACCAACTATCTTTTTTAACCTAAAGCAACATCTAAAATCATCATGATTATAAAGCCAAAAATCGTAAATAAAGCCATGAGATCTTTTCTTTTATTAGTTTGACTTTCTGGAATTAATTCTTGGACAACTACATAAATCATAGCACCCGCGGCAAAAGCTAAAAAGCTTGGTAATAAATATCTTATTTTTAAAACCAGAATAGCCCCGATTAAACTTGCAATTGGCTCCACAATACCACTTAAAGATCCAATTAAAAAGGCCTTAAAACTTTTCATTCCATCTCTTTTAAGAGGAAGAGATATGGCACTTCCTTCGGGAAAATTTTGAATACCAATACCTAAGGCTAGCATTAACGCGGAGGCAAGGGTTGCCCCATTTAAGTTATAACCAAGTGAGCCAAAGGCAACACCTACGGCTAAGCCCTCCGGAATATTATGTAAAGTAATCGAGATAATTAACATTAAACTTCTTTTTTTCTTGGTATTATTTTGTTTTTCTTTTCTTATAATCTGATATATTTTATCGCCAAGGAAAAGAAATAAACCTCCACCTAAAAGACCAAGGCTTGCTGTTAACCAGCCATTTAAATGCAAATTTTCACACATTTCTAAAGCAGGAGATAACAAAGACCAGAAGCTTGCCGCTAACATAACACCTGATGCTAAACCTAGCATTCCATCCATAATACTTTTATGAACATTTTTAAATAAAAAGACAATAGAAGAACCTAAAATAGTAATTGCCCAAGTAAATAATCCGGCTAAAAATGCCAGTGTTGCAAAATTTAAGGAATTTAACCAATTCATTATTTCACCCCATATATTAAACTATGAAAAATTGTTACTTTTGTTCTTAAAAAAGCTTTACAATTAAACTTAGTTCCTTTATAATAAATTTTAAGTTTTGAAAGGGAAAGATGCTTATGAATATCCCCGTAATTCTTTTAAAAGAATTAGTTATACTCCCAAATCAAGAAGTAAAAATTGAACTTAATAATGAATTAAGTAGACAAATAATAAAAGAAGCTAGTCTTAATAATAATGGTCGTCTTTTAGTGGTTGCTCCTTTAGATTTTTTAGAAGAAGAACCTAGTATTGATGATCTACCTAAAGTTGGCGTTATTGCTAAAATTAAAAATAAAATAGCTTTAAGTGATAGTGTTATTAGAGTAACTTTAAGAGGTTTAAATCGAGTAGCTATTAATAAATATTATCCTTCTAATAATCAAAAAGATATGTTATATAGTGAAATATTAGATTTAAAATTACCTCTTTATGAAGAAAAAGAAGAAAAAGCTATTAGAAGAAAATTATTAAATATATTAGAAGAATATATATCTAGTTCAAGTAATATATCTAATTCTATTTTAATTAAAGCTAAAGAAACAAATAATTTAGATTATTTAACTGATTTAATTACGTCATTTTTACCTTTTAATTTAAATAAAAAATTAGAATATATGCAAAATATAAATCCTTTAAATAGAGCTATTGCTTTAATAAAAGATATAAATGAAGAAATTAAATATAATGAATTAGAAGAAGAATTAGATTTAGAAGTTCAAAAAGAATTAGATAAGAGTCAAAAAGAATTTATTTTAAAAGAAAAATTAAATATTATTCAAAAAGAATTAGGTTTAAATGATAATCAAGATGAAGAAATAAATTATTATATAGAAGTATTAGATAAATTAAGAATAGATAAAAGAATTAAAGAAAAAATAAATAGAGAAATAAATAGGTTAAAAGCAATGAATTATGCCTCACCTGAAGTAAGTGTTATTCGTTCTTATTTAGACTGGCTTTTAAATTTACCATGGAATAAAGAAACAAAGGAAGAAAAGAATTTTAATTTAATTGCCGCGAAATTAGATGAAAGTCATTATGGTTTAAAAGAAATAAAGAATCGGATTATTGAATATATTGCGATGAAAAATATTAATCCGGATATTAAAAGTCCGATTATTTGTTTAGTTGGACCACCTGGAGTTGGGAAAACATCAATTGCGTTATCTATTGCTAGAGCCTTAAACCGAAAGTTTTGTAAAATTAATGTGGGAGGTTTAAATGATTCCACCGAGTTAATTGGCTCAAGAAGAACTTACCTTGGGGCAAATCCTGGCAAAATAATCCAAAGTTTAAGAAAAGCTGAGGCTAAAAACCCTGTCATTTTAATTGATGAAGTTGATAAAATGGTTAAAGACTACAAAGGTGATCCAGCTTCAACTTTACTGGAAATCCTTGATCCTATTCAAAATGCTTATTTTACCGACAATTATATTGAAGAACCCTTTAGTTTAAGTAATGTTCTCTTTATTTTAACAGCTAATTATATTGAAGCAATACCTCCAGCTATCTTAGACAGGCTTGAAGTAATTGAAGTAAATAGTTATACTATTTTTGAAAAAAAAGATATTGCTAAAAATTATTTATTACCGAAAATATATGCTGAACATAAAGTCATGGATAATAAATTAAGAATTAGTGATGAATTATTATATTTTTTAATATCTGGTTATACAAATGAAGCTGGAGTAAGAGATTTAGAAAGAACTTTATCTTCTTTAATTCGAAAATTAATGATTAATAATATTAAAACAATTACGAAAGAAAAGATTATTAAATATTTAGGTTTACCTAAATATTTAGATGATGACTATGATTTTTCTAACCTTTATGGAGTAAGTAATGCGCTTGCTTATACACCTGGGGGAGGAAAAGTAACAAAAATAGAAGTATTAAAATTTAAAGGTAATAAAGGAAAAATAATCACAGGGCAAGTTGGACCTGTGATGGATGAATCTATCTTGGTTAGTTTATCTTATATTGAAAAAGAATATAATTATAATTTAAGTAATTGGGATTTTCATATTCATTTTTTAGAAGGATCATTACCTAAAGATGGATCTAGTGCTGGTGTTAGTATTACAAGTGCTATTCTTAGTTCTTTAGAGAAAAAAATAATTCCCGCCGATATAGCTTTTACAGGCGAAATAACTTTAAATGGGAATATATTAAAAGTAGGAGGATTAAAGGAAAAATTAATTAGTGCATATAATAAAGGTATAAAAGTAGTATATATACCTAGTAGTAATTATGAAGATTTAGAAAATATACCTAATAAAGTAAAAGAAAATATGACAATTAATTTAGTTCGTAATTATAAAGAAATATATACAAAATTATTTAAATAAGGTATAATTTAAAAGGAGTGATGAAAGATAAACTCATTAGATATATATAAATATTTAGAAGGAAAAATATATAATAAAATAGATATTAATATCAATAAAGTTGTTATTGATTCTAGAGAAGCTATAGATAATTCTTTATATGTAGGAATAAAGGGAGAAAATACAGATGGTAATGATTATTATTTAGAATCATTTAAAAAAGGAGCATCTTTATGTATATTAGAAAAAGTAAAGATGACCAAAGAATTAGAACAATATTTAAAGGATTATAATAAAAGTATTATAGTTGTGGATAATACGCTTGATGCTTTAAAAAAGTTAGCTACATATAAACAAAGTTTATTTAAAAATCCGGTTATAGCTATAACTGGTAGTGCTGGTAAAACATCAACTAAAGATTTAGTATATTTAGTTTTAAAAGAAAAATATCAAGTATATAAAACAATGGGTAATAAAAATAATCATATAGGATTACCTTTAACTATTTTAAATAGAGATAATAATCCCGATTTAATGGTCTTAGAAATGGGAATGAATCATTTAGGAGAAATAAGTTCTTTAGCTAAAATAGTTAAACCTAATGTGGCTATTATAACAAATGTTGGGACAGCTCACATAGGTAATTTAGGCAGTAGAGAAAATATATTAAAAGCTAAATTAGAAATAATTGAAAATTTTCAAGAAAATGATACTTTAATTATAAATAATGATAATGATTTATTACATGAATGGTATTTAAATAATAAAGATAAATATCATATAATAACTTTTGGAATAAAAAATGAATCAGATGTTATGGCTTATGATATTACTATTAAAAATAATTATAGTACTTTTAAATGTTTAGATACTTTAATTAAAGTTCCTATCGCAGGTGAACATTTTATCTATAATTCCCTTGGAGCGATAGCAACAGGCTTACATTTTAAGATGAATATTAATGATATAGCTCAAGGTATAAAAAAGTTTAAACCTGAAAAAAATAGGATGAATATTATAAATAAAGATAATTATACGATTATAAATGATTGTTATAATGCTAATTATGATTCTTTAAAATATGCTATTAAATATTTAGGCAAACAAGTAGGAAGAAAAATTGCCGTTTTAGGAACAATGCAAGAATTAGGTAAATTTTCTGAAAGTTTACATGAAAAAATAGGGAATATAGTATATAATGAAAAAATAGATATATTAATAACGGTGGGAGAATATACAGATTTAATTAATAAAAAGGCTGAAGAATTAGGTTTTAATGCAAATAATAATTATCATTTAGAAAATAAAGAAGAAGCAATAAAATTAATTAATAAAATAAAAAAAGAAAATGATGTTATATTAGTTAAAGCTTCTAATGCAGGACATTTTGAAGAAATAATTGCAAATATATAATATTAAATATGGGGGATATAAGGTTGAAAATAAAAAGTAAATTTTAAGACATGACAAAACACGTCAATGAAGACGTAAAAATAAACAAACAATT
>CANRDD010000055.1 GCA_947629305.1 uncultured Bacilli bacterium
CAAGCATACGTTCCACCATTATTACCTGATTTAGATATTATTCCGATTGCGTTGGTTTCTTTAATCCATTTTTGAGGGGATATCTTAAACTTATTACTACCAGCTTCGTTTTTAAACGTGTCGAATTCGACACATTTGAAATTAGCATTATAAAACTCGAACTTATCAAATAATTTAAAAAGTCCGAGTTTGGTACCAATCTGGTGCACCTGAAGGGACTTGAACCCCCACGGATTAATCCACTAGATCCTAAGTCTAGCGCGTCTGCCAATTCCGCCACAGGTGCAAAATAAATGGTGGACCTCGTAGGACTCGAACCTACGACCGCCCGGTTATGAGCCGGATGCTCTAACCAACTGAGCTAGAGGTCCATCAACAATAATAATATTATCATAATATGCTGCTATTTTCAAGTAAAAAAAATAAAAAACTTGAGAGCCAAGTTATTTATTTAACATATTAAGTAAATCAATTTTAAACATATCTTTTTCTGCATTAGCTTTTGATATCATAACACCTTTATAAGTGGTTAATTCTGATCGATGTCCTTCTAATAATATCTCAGCTGGATTAATTGTTTCTAAGACAACAACAGCATCTTTTTTATGAACTGTATAAACTAATTTAATTTCCCCGTGTATTTGAGCAAACATTTTATCTCCAGGTAATTTAAGTTCATATGTTTCAGTTTCATTTTTCTTATTTGAAGATATCTTTTCCCCCACAAAATTACCTTCTCTTAATGCTGGATAATAATTAAAAATAAGTCTTTTATAGGCTAAAGTATTATATTTCTTTAAAGCTCTTTCTAATTTTTTAAACTCATTTTCACAAATATAATCTAACACATATCCTTTCATCTTAACCATATCCCCCTTAACGTATAAATAAATTATACCACTTTTTAATATTTTTGTCAAATTTATGTAAAATATATTATCTAAATTGGCATATATTTATCTAACATCGTAATTTAATTATAGCATATTTACATTAAATTGTCAAATTAAGCACCAGCTTCTGCTTCTTCTTTCATTCGCATTATTTCTTCTATTGTTTTAGGTTCTTTTGATATAACTAAAGTACTATTAATACTTTGCCCCAAATTAGCATTTTGACTACTATTTAAATTTAAATAAGTTATTGTAAATTTCCATGTATCAACTTGGGCTGTTTCACTTGAATTAGAAGTAATAGGTATTTGATCTGCGATAGTTAAAAGCCCATTAAAGGTTGTTATATCATAACCACTAACACCTTCATATGTTTTATATACTAAATCATTTAAATTATCAGTATAACGTTCTCCCCCTGGTTTATCAATTGTTAACATAACTTCTGGGGTATTATCATTAACGGTATGAATAAACCCTGAATTTTCTAAATTTAAATAAATAGAATAATTAATTGTAGCTTTATTTGTAACATTATTAGCAATTAATGATACTTTTGGTTCACTTACAATTGCATAATCATCGCCATTTAAAGGAAGATTTTCACTAGATACAAATAAATCTAAAGGTCCACCTTCAATAAAATCTATTTTATCTACTTTATCACCAACAATAGATGCTTTTTTAATATCATCGATATAAAAATCATCTAAAAAAGCATAAGCTATTCTAAATACTAAAGCTAAACCAACAATAATAATTAATATTCCTATTATTTGTAATGATTTATTATTTCTTATTCTATCAAGCACTATTAATTCTCCCTTTCTTTTAATTCAACAATTGTTTGTCCTAAATTCCAATTATCTAATCTATAATTTAATACATAAGGATTCTTTTTTAATACCCTATGGGTTTCTTTTGTTAAAATATTGGTACTTTTACCATGAATTATTAATACATATTTTTCTTTTAATAAATAATTTTCTTTAATAAAATTATCCACTAAAACCTGACACATAGCCACGATTTCATTATGTAAATCTAATTTAGGTGTCTTACTTGTTATTAGCATTATTACCTACGGGATTTGCCCCAGATTCACCATTATTAATATTTTGATTACCAGCATTAATTGTTTTCGTATAATAATCTAAAACATCAGATAAAGCCGGAACTGATTGTCTAGAACCAACTTTTTGTACTGATAAACCTCCCGCAATATTAGCAATAGTTACACATTTTTCCATATCAAAATTATTAACTAAACCATAAACAAAAGCTCCATGGAAGATATCCCCAGCTCCCGTTGTATCTTTAGCTTCAACTTTTAACCCAGGCATAATCTTTAATTCATTATTATGAACATACATTGCCCCATGTTCTTCTAAAGTTATAACAATATTAGCATTAGTATATTTAGCTTGTAATTTCGTATATAATTCGACTAAAGTTTGAGGTTTTTCATAATCAATTTTTAAACCTGTTAAATTAGTAGCAAATTCTAAAGAACAAACAATATAATTCATATATTTACATAATTCTATTACTTCTTGCACACATCTACCAGCATCAATTATTCTTAAAGCTTTTGGAAACTTACTTATGGCATTTTGCGTCGCTCCATAGTCATGCCCATCGGTATATATAACATCAGGTGTAAATTCATAAGTAAATTTTTTAATAGGGGCTAAATCACTTGGTAAATTAAAAACCGTTCTTGATCCATTACTTTTATTAATCATGATAAAAGATAATGATGTTTCTTTTTCATAAGATGTTTCAATATAATTCGTATCAACATTAACACTTTGAAACTCTTTTTTTATTTTTTCAGCATAATCATCACTACCTAAAACTGTAGCAATAGAAGTATCAACTCCCCATTTACCAAGTAAATAAGCTGCATTAGAAGCAGGTCCTCCTCCACATCCTATTCTTCCTGGCAAGCGATATTTATAATTTTCTTGGGGATATTCATCAACCTCACAACTAATATCATAACTTGTATGTCCTATACATAATACTTTCATTTAAGACTAGATCCTTTCTTTTTATTACTCTTTATTCTCTATTTAATCATATCAAAAACCATAGAGAAAATCAAGTTACCCTATTAAAAAAATGAAAGCTTTTTATTAACTTTCATTTTCTTTGACAAATTTTTTAAATTCTTTAAATTCCGTGGTATCATCTAATGTTGTCATACTTAATTCTTCTAATAATTCTCTTTGTTTACGATCTAATTTAGATGGCATAATAATATTAATAACAGCATACATATTACCTCTTATTAAAGAATTAGGACTTTTAAGACCTTTCCCCTTTAATTTTAACTTTGTATAATTTTGGGTACCAGCTTTAATTTCTAATAAAACATTACCATTTAATGTTGGTATTTCTTTTTTACAACCAAGAATAGCTTCTGGAAAAGTAAGAGGTACTTCTAAATAAATATCATTACCTTGTCTTTCAAAGAAAGGATGTTCTTTAATTTTAAATTCAACAAAAACATCACCATTTGCTCCACCTGATGCTGATTCTCCCCCTTTACCATTTAATCTTAATTGGGCATTTTCATCAACACCTTCAGGTATTACAACTGTTAACTTCTTTTCTTTTTGAACTAAGCCACTTCCTCGGCATTCATCACAAATGCTTTCAAATGTTTTTCCGCTTCCTTCACAATTTGGACATACCTTTTGGGTTTGCATATAACCAAATATTGTTTGTTGTTCAGCAAGGATTCTTCCTTTACCATGACAAGTAGGACAAGTTTTTTCGTTAAAGCCCCCTTTACCATGACATTTACTACAAGCACTATTAACTTTTAATTTAATTTCTTTTTCACAACCCAAAGCAGCTTCTAAAAAGGTTAAATTAATAACAACACGGTAATCATTACCTTTACTACTTGAGCGTGCTTTTCTCGCACTTCCCCCAAAACCGAAGCCTCCAAAGCCTCCTCCAAAAAAATCATTTAGGATATCATCTAAGTTAATATCACTAAAGTTAAAGTCTTGATAACCTCCCGCTTGCCCATTTTGGAAGGCGGCATGACCAAATTGATCATATTGTTTTCTTTTAGCTGGGTCAGATAAAATAGCATAAGCTTCCCCAATTTCTTTAAATTTTTCTTCAGCTCCTGGTTCTTTATTAACATCAGGGTGATATTGTTTAGCAAGCTTCCGAAAGGCTCTTTTTATTTCTTCATCCGTGGCATTTTTACTAACCCCTAGGACTTCATAATAATCTTTTTTATTCATTAGTTAACCTCCTAAAATAAATTTTCTAATTCCTTAATTAAATCATCAAAATATTGAAAAGCGGCATCAAAGACATGAGAATCAGTTATATCAACTCCCGCAACTTTTAAGGAAGAAATAGGATCCATCGTTGCTCCTAAACTTAAAAATTTTAAATATTTTTCTTGGGCATTTTCTTTATTTTCTAATAAATTTAAAGCAATAACTATAGCTGAGGCATAAGCTGTTGCATATTGATAAACATAAAAATCCATATAAAAGTGAGGTATTCGCATCCATTCATATTTTATTTCTTTATCAATAACAATATTTTCCCCATAATAATCTTGATTTAATTTATAATATAAATCATTTAAAACATCACAAGTTAAAACTTCGTTTTCTTGATCTAATTCATGAATTTTCTTTTCAAATTCCGCAAACATAGTTTGTCTATATATTGTTGCTTTAAAATCACTAATTAAATCATCAATTAAATATTTCTTTTCTTCTTTATCTTTAGAATTTTTAATTAAATATTTACTTAATAAAATTTGATTAACTTGACTAGCTACTTCCGCAACAAAGATTGAATAATTATAATCTTGGAACTTTTGATTTTTTATAGCATAGTAATAATGCATGGCATGACCTAGTTCATGAATTAATGTGGAAACATTATTTAATGTGCCTTCATAACTTAATAAAACATAAGGGTGAACACTATAACAAGCTGTACAATAAGCCCCATTTCTCTTGCCATCATTAGGACAAAAATCTATCCATGATTCACTAAAGGCTTTCATTATATCCTCTTGATATGTTTTTCCTAAAGGACTTAAGGCTTCTTTAATTAAACTTTGAGCTTCTTTTATCGTAAATGTTCTATCCTTTTCTTTAACAATAGGAGCATATGTATCATATATATGTAAATCTTTAAGATTTAAAGCTTTCTTTTTTAAAGCCCAATAGTTAGATAGTAAATTAACTTTATTTCTTACAATATCAATTAAAGAAGAATAAATTTCGGTAGGAATATCATTACAAAATAATGATGCTTCTAAAGCACTATTATATTTTCTAGCTAAGGCGATATTATTATTCTTTTTAACTTCATAAGATAAAAGTGATGCATAAGTATTTTTAAAACTACCATATGTTTTATATAATTTTTGAAAAGCTTTTTTTCTTACATTTTGATCTTTATCTTGCATTAATATATGATAACTTTTTTCATTTAATACTTTCTTTTCTCCCTTACTATCCTTTATATAACCAAAGGTTAAATCAGCATCTGTTAAGTAAGAAAAGGCTTCTTCAGGTAAACGAAATGATGCTGATACTCTACTTAATAAAGCTTCTTCATTACTAGATAATATATGAGGTTTAACTTTAAATATTTCTTTTAAAATTCTTTCATATTCTTTTAATCTTGGTTCATCTTTATAATATTTTGTAATTAAACTATAATCTTTTTTTAATATTTCGGGAGTTACAAAAGAAGTTGTTTGACTATATAATTCATATAAATTACAAACTTGGCCATATAAACTTTGATAATGGGTATTAGTTGTATCTTGATCATTTAATAAATGAGCATAAGTTAATACTTTTTCTAAAGTTTTCGAATATTCAATATCAAAAGTTAATAAATTATATAAATTTTGAGCATTATCTAAAATATGATTTTGATATTTTAAATAATTATTTAATTTTTCTTTTAATTCTTTTAAATCATTATTAAAAGCTTCTTCATTTGGATATATATCTTCTACTTGCCATTTTTCTTTAGCTGGATAATCTTCTCTTTTTTTCATAAATCTCCTTTAACTTAAGGAAAGAAATAGGTATCCTATTTCTTTTCTTCATAAGTAGCATCTTCAACTTTTTCAGAATCACTACTATCATTATCATTATTATTTTGATTATTTTGAGCTGCTTCTTGATATACTTTAGTAGCTAAATCCATAGCTGTTTTATTAAGAGCTTCCGTTTTAGCTTTAATATCATCAACATCATCAGATTCTAAAGCTTTCTTTAGATCACTAATTTCATCTTCAGCTTTCTTTTTATCGCTTTCACTAACTTTATCGCCAAGATCTTTTAAAGCCTTTTCAGTTGCAAAGATACATGAATCTGCTTCATTACGAACATCAGCTTGCATTTTTCTCTTTTCATCAGCTTCTTTATTAGCTTCAGCTTCTTTCATCATTTTATCAATTTCTTCATCTGTTAAATTAGTTGAAGAAGTAATAGTAATTGATTGTTCTTTATTTGTTCCTAAATCTTTAGCTGTAACATTAACAATACCATTGGCATCAATATCAAATTTAACTTCAATTTGTGGTACTCCTCTTGGAGCAGGTGGAATATTTGTAAGTTGGAAATTACCTAAAGTTTTGTTATCATAAGCCATTGGTCTTTCACCTTGTAATACATGAATATCTACGGCCGGTTGATTATCAGCTGCTGTTGAAAATACTTGGGATTTACTTGTTGGAATTGTT
>CANRDD010000056.1 GCA_947629305.1 uncultured Bacilli bacterium
ATGGATTTGCAGCAAGTAAAGATAATTGGCAAACAAGTTTATATTCTTATGATAATGATACAAATAGAAGTGCGAATTGGCTATATAATGCCGTTACCGAATGGACTATATCCCGCTATTCGGACTATTCCGATTATGCGCTGTATGTCGACGGCTTTGGCGGCGTGAGCTACCGCAATGTCTACAACTATGCGGGTGGTGTGCGGCCGTCCTTCTATCTGAAATCCACGGTAAAATATTTGGAAGGAGACGGAAGCTATGAAAAGCCAATTTTCCTTGGCTAGGGTGTATGCGAGACTTCGCGCCTTTACGGTGCGAGGCGAGCAGGGCACTCAGATTCCATTAACTTAACTGTGTCTAGAAGACATAAGTTAAGTTTTTAATTTATGATATATCTATACAAAAATATTAATTTTTTAGAAAAACTAAAGACTTTTTATTAGAAATTTAGTAAAATAGCTTTAAGTGATAATGATGAGAGAATTATTTAAAAAATTATATCAAGGAAATATAAAAGAATTAAAAGAAATAATAAGAGAAAGATTAGAAAAGGAAGAAAAAATGTTTATAGTAACAGCTAATCCGGAAAGTTTTATGAATCAAGATTCTTCTTTTAAACAAATATTAAATGATCCATCTGTTACTTTAGTCGCAGATGGTATTAGTGTGGTTAAAGCTGCTAAAAGTTTGGGTATTTATATACCTGAGAGAATAACTGGAATTGATTTAACGCAAGAATTATTAACAATATGTGAAGAAAAACATTATACTTTAAGTTTACTGGGAGCTAAAAGAGAAGTTTTAGAACAATTAATTAATGTTATAAAAGAAAAATATCCACATATTAGCATAGGACCTTGTTTGCATGGTTATACTAGGGATGATGAAAGAGAAGATTTTTTTAAGAAAATAGCTTTAGAAAAAGTTGATGTATGTTTAGTAGCTTTAGGAATACCTGAACAAGAAAAATTAATATATAAACATCTAAATAATTTAAATAAAGGAATCTTTATTGGCGTAGGAGGAACATTTGATGTTTTAAGTGGACAAAAGAAAAGGGCTCCTAAATGGATGATAAATTTGAATTTAGAATGGTTATATCGTATAATAAAAGAACCAAAACGAATAAAAAGATTTTGGCAAAATAATATAGTATTTTTATTTAAAGTAAAAAAATTAAAAAGAAAGGATTAAAAATGATAGTTAATGGACATTCAATATATTTAATAATATTAATAACATTTTTATCTAGTTTTATATTAACTTTTTTAGCCAAGAAAATAGCTTATCACATTGGAGCTATGGATATGCCAAGTGCCAGAAAAATTCATCAAAAACCCATGCCAAGATGTGGAGGCTTAGCCATATTCGGGGCTTTTTTAGTCGGTTATATTTTCTATGGTGTTCCAAGTAATCAAATGTTATCCATTTTAATTGGCTCATTTCTAATGGTTTTTTTAGGTTTTATTGATGATATTAAACCTCTTAGAGCTCGGGATAAGTTTCTTGGCCAAATTATTGCCTCCGCTATTGTTGTTTTTTATGGAGGTAACTTTTTCTCCGAAATATCTTTATTAGGACTTCATTTTTATTTTCCTTTAATTATTAATAAACTTATTTCAGTTTTCTTTATTGTAGCTATTAGTAATGCCATTAATTTAATTGATGGTTTAGATGGCCTAGCCGCAGGTATTAGTGCCATTAATTTTACCACAATTGCTATTATTGCTCTTATTTTAAATAAATTTGGTGGTTTAGATATTATTCTATCTTTAATTATGCTTGGATCAACTCTTGGTTTCTTAGTTCATAATTTTCCTCCAGCTAAAATATTCATGGGTGACTCAGGTAGTTTATTCTTAGGCTTTATGATCGCTGTTATATCTTTACTTGGTTTTAAAATGACGACTCTTACTTCTTTAGTAGTTCCTATTTTAATTTTAGCTATACCTATCTTTGATACTATTCTAGCTATTTTTAGAAGAATCTTAAAAGGAGAATCTATTAGTACACCTGATAAAGAACATTTTCATCATCAATTATTAAAAATGAAATTTGGTCCAAGATTAAGTATTATTATTATTTATTGTATTAATATTTTATTTTCTATTGTTTCTATTTTTTATGTTATTGGTGATAATAAATTAGCTATTAGTTTATATATTATTTTAATGGTTTTATTATTATTTATTGTTCTTAATACAGATATATTATTTACTCATAAAAAAAGGTAGGTTAAATTATGAAGTATCAAGATATTTTAAAAAAAATAACTATTATTTTTTTAATATTATTTCCTTTATCAGGATTATCTTTTTTTCATCATAATTTAACCAATTTATTTATTGTTCTTTTTATATTCTTTTTATTTATAAGTATTATATTTATAAATAAGAAAGCTTTAAAATATAGTAAATATTTATTTTTATATTATATAATATGTTTTCTTTATTTAATTATAAATTATTTTTTAAATAAAAATTTTATATCTTTAATACCAGATTATTATAGTTTTTATAAAGAATCTTTAACTATTATAAAATTAATTATGCCTATTACTTTTTTATATTCTTTATATTTTCTTAATTTAAAACAAAAAGAATATATCTTTATTGTTAAAATATGGACAATAATAATTAGTTTAAGTATTATTATAACTAATATATTTAAAATTAGTTTATCTAGTTATAGTAATGATATTATAACTTATAATATCTTTAGTTGGTATAAGAATCCTTCTTATTTATTAAGTGCATCTAAAGGTTTTTTTACTTATGCTAATCAAGTAGCTTTAATTTTATTATGTTTATTAATTGTTATGACTAAAGAAGTATTAATTAAAAAAAATAATATTATCTATCTTATTTTAATTATGTTATCAATGTTAATGTTAGGAACAAGATTATCTTCTTTAGGTGGTTTATTAACCTTAATCTGTTTATTTATATTTTATTTTATTATTATATTTATTAAAAAAGAAAAAATAAATAATAATATTTATTTTTTATTAATACCTATTATTTTAAGTATTTTATTAATACCTATATCACCATTTAATAATAGAATAAAAGAAATAAATGAATATCAAGAATATGAAAAAGATCATCAAGAAGAAAATATTTTAAATGATTATAATCCTAATTATTTACCTAGTTATTTTTTTGAAGAATATTATTCTATAGAATATGATCCAGAATTTTGGGTTAATTTTACAAAAGAAACTAAGAATAAAAATATTAATTATCGTTATATAGAACAAAAAATAATTGAAAGAATGATTGAAATTAATAATAAGAAAAGAACTATATTCTTTGGTATATCTAATAGTAGGATTCAAAATGTGGTTAATTTAGAAAGAGATTTTCTGATGCAATACTATGCTTATGGTTTAATTGGTTCTTTTATTTTATTAATTAATTATTTAATCTTATTAATTAAATATAGTTATTATTTTGTTAAGAAACAAGATTATGATGAGTTTATTAATTTAACATTAGTATGTTTATTTATCTTTGGCTCTATTTTAACTGGTAATATTTTATTTTCTTTATTTCCAACCATTATCTTTAGTTTTTTAATAAGTAAAAAAGTTGCTTAAATAAACTTCTTTTTGGTATAATAGTGATAAGAGGTAAAGGTTATGAATTTTATAAATAATATTAAATATACTTATCAGAAATATAGTTTTTTATTATATCAATTAGTATCTCGGGATTTTAAAGTAAAATATAAAAGAAGTGTTCTAGGTATTGTTTGGAGTCTTTTATATCCTATTTTAACCATGGCGGTCATGGCTTTAGTATTTACCAATATGTTTAAGTTTTCCACGCCTGGCGTTAATTATTTAGTTTATTTAATGAGTGGATTAGTTATTTTTAATTATTTTAGTGAAGCATCTAATTTAGCAATGAGTAGTGTTGTAGCTAATTTTAGTTTAATTAATAAAGTATATATTCCTAAATATATTTTTCCTATATCCAAATGTCTTTTTGTCGGAATTAATTTTCTACTTACTTTAATTCCTTTATATGGAGTTATTTTATTAACTGGAACTGGACTTAATATTTATCATTTATTATTACCATTTGCTTTTTTATGTTTATTTTTATTTACCGTGGGAATTGGTTTAATTCTTGCCACTATTGCGGTTTTTCTAAGAGATATGTTTTATATCTATGGGGTTGTTTTAACTCTTTGGACTTATTTAACTCCGATTATGTATGATATTGCCATTATTCCTCAGAAATTACAAATTATCTTTAAATTAAATCCATTATATTGGTTTATTTATTTTACAAGAGATATTATTCTTTATAAACAAATACCTGGTATTAATGTTTGGCTTTATTGTTTAATCTTTGCTTTAAGTTTTTTCTTCTTAGGTTTATATGTTTTTAAGAAAAACCAAGATAAATTTATCTATTATGTGTGAGGTAATTATGAAAAATAATGATTTAATGATAAAAGTTCAAAATGTTTCGATGCGTTTTAATTTAGGAATTGAAAAAGGTTTTTCTTTAAAACAATGGTTTGTTGATTTAGGAAAAAGAAAAAAGAAAAAAATAAATAACCAATTTTGGGCTTTAAAAGATGTTAATTTTGAAATTGAAAGGGGAGAAGTTGTTGGTTTCATCGGGGCTAATGGCGCTGGTAAATCAACCCTTTTAAAGGTTGTCGCGGGTGTTATGAAACCAACAGAAGGAAAAGTTGCAACCTTTGGCAATATTTGTCCTATGATCGAACTTGGGGCAGGCTTTGATCCTCAGCTCACGGCCAGAGAAAACATTTATTTAAATGGGGCTGTCATGGGTTATTCTAAAGAATTAATTGATCAAAAATTTAATGATATTGTCTCTTTCTCAGAATTAGAAGAATTTTTAGATGTACCTGTGCAAAATTTTTCTTCAGGCATGGTGGCAAGACTAGCCTTTAGTATTGCCACGATCGTGGAGCCTGAGATTCTTATTGTTGATGAAATTTTATCCGTCGGGGATCTGGCTTTTCAAGCGAAGAGTGAGGCTAAAATGATGGAAATGATTACAGGAGGAACAACTGTTCTTTATGTATCCCATTCTATCGAATCAATTAAAAAATTATGTGACAGGGTGATTTGGATTGATCATGGAAAGGTCATAAAAATCGGGGGCAAAGAAGTGTGTGATGAGTATATTGCCCAAGTTACAGGTGAATAATGAAAAGGCTTTTGTTTACAGCGAAAAACTTAAATATTGGAGGCATGGAAAAATCTTTAGTTAATCTTTTAAATGCTTTAGCTAAAGATTATGAAATAACTTTAATTTTAGAAGAAAAAACTGGACCTCTTTTAGAAAAAATAGATTCAAGAATTAAAGTTCAAGAATATAAAGTAGCTCAAGATTCTTTTGTTTTTCTAAGAAAAATTAAAAACTTTACGAAAAGATTTATTTGGCAATTTAAAAATAAAAATAAATATGATTTTAGTTGTAGTTATGCAACTTATTCAGTAATAGGCTCGCATCTTGCTTTAATTGCCTCAAGAAATAATGCTTTATATGTTCATAGTAATTATTATGAAGCATTAAAGCAAAATAAAAAAGAAATTAATAAATTTTTTCATAATTTAAATTATGAAAAATTTAAACATTTAATTTTTGTTTCGAATGAATCTTTAAATAGTTTAAAAAATATATTAGCTTGGCAAGATGCCCTTGTTATTAATAATTTAACTGATTATAAAACTATTTTAAAAGAAGCTCATAAAGAAAGTAATTTATTTCCAAAGGATAAAAATAATATCTTATATGTCGGAAGACTTGATAATACTTCTAAAAATTTAGATTTATTAATTAAAGCTTTTTCATTCGTTAATTTAGATAAAAATCATTTATATCTTTTAGGAGATGGTTATTATAAAAAAGAAATATTAAAAAAAATAAAAGAATTAAAGTTAGAAAATAATATTACTCTTTTAAAAGAAAATAATAATCCATATCCTTATATGAGAGAATGTGATTTATTAATATTAACATCTAGATATGAAGGTTTTCCCGTTGTTTATAATGAAGCTTTAGTTTTAAATAAAGAATTTTTAACTACTGTTTCAGTGAGTGATGAATTTATTGATATAAAGAATTATTTTTATATTATAGATAGTAAGGAAAAATTAATTAGTGATTTTATTAATAATTATCAAAGAAGAAAAAGGGATTATAAGATAGATTTTTTAAAAATTAATAAACTTAATTTACAAAGATTTATTAATTTAATCGAGGAGGAAAAAAATGAATGACAATTTAAAAATAATAGCAACATTTATCAAAGAAATGTATCTGTGAAAAACCGT
>CANRDD010000057.1 GCA_947629305.1 uncultured Bacilli bacterium
TTCCATTATCAACCGTTACTGTTACTTTCCAGTGAGCTCTATCACTTACACTATCTAAAACTATCCTTTTATTACTATCTGTTACTTTGATATTAAAGGTATAACTTTCTCCTGCTGTTAACCCAGTAAATGTATAAACATATTTACCATCTTCTAATGTAGCTTGTTGATATTCTCCACTTTCATTTTTTATTTCTACTTTTTCTACTGTTCCATCTCCATTTACTGTACTTACTACTACTTTCATACTTGTATCTGTTATATCTGTTATACTTGGTGTTACTTTAACATTATTATAATCATTTGTTCTTATTTGAACTTCTTTATGTACCCCTTCTTTGCCATTTGTATCTTGCACTTGAACATATATTCTATATTCTGAACTTGGATTTAAGTTATCATATTCTATTGTTGGATTCTCACTATATTCTGACCAAGTTCCATCTATATCTTTTTTAAATTTATATAATTTTGCTGTTCCATCTCCTAGAGTTGTTTCTACTCCTGTTATTTTGATACTATGCCATGTTGTTTCATAATTTACATTCTCTATTTCTACTCTTCTATATTCATTTGTTTTTATTATTTCACTATATATATTACTTCTATTTCCTTTTACATCTATAACATAACTATATATTTTATAATTTTGATTTGGTTCAAGTTCTGTTCCATCATCTAATGTCTTAAATGTATAACTATTAGTTGGACTTTCATGATATTTATAACTTAAGCTTTCCGCGATAGTTTTAAAACTAATATTTGCTGGTTCTTCATTTGTTTTTTCTATCGCAAAATAATATTTATCAGCATCAGCTGTTCCTTTATCTATATTAGCTGTTGCTGTTATACTATGCCAGTCTTTTTCAGGAGATATACTATTTACATTTATTAATTTATATGTTTCCATTTCTTCTGTTGTTATATAAATACTTCCATTAAAAGTTTTACCACCATTTTCATGTTGATTAGTAGTTAAATTTACAAATGTTACAGTTATTTCCCATTCTTGGGTTGTAGGTATATCTGTTGCTTCTATTTCATAATTCTCAGCAATTTGCAGTGTCATACCTCTTTTTTCTGTTATATCAAAACCTGCATTTTCTTCAACATAAGTCATGCTCGGATTAGTCTTAATAATTTGTCCTTTAGGATCTTTAACTTGTAATATTAATTCAGGTTCCATAGCATCACCAGTTGTATAGACAAAATCATTATCATTAATAATTAAGAAAACATTATAAGTTCTCTTAGCATATTTGGTTACATCATTTGGAGTAAGTATGGCTTTAACTTTAGAAGTTTCTTTTTGATTAGATGCTCCTGCATAATAATCTTTTTTACTTATATTTAAATGAATATCCCCAGTTTTTTCAAATATTAAAGAGTCTGTTTGCCCTGAAAAAGCATTAATACCGCTATTTGTTCCAACACCTAGTTGAGCCGCGAAATAAGCAAAAGTAGTGCCAATTATAGATGCTAAAATAATACCAATAGTAACAATAATATATATATTATTCTTATTTTTTAAATCTATTCTTTTTATATTATTAATTAAATTTTTCATAATATAGATTCTCTTTTCTAGGAAATGTGTAAAGTACTAAGAACGCACTTTTCCTAGTATCATTATATATATATATATGCTAATGCAAGAATAAATTTTATTACTTTACATATTTTACAATTATTTACAAACAAAAGAAAAGACTTATTATTTTAAGTCTTCAAATAATTTAACTCTACTTTTATCTGGATTAACTTCAAATATAACTCTTTGCACTTTACTTGATTTATATCCATTTGCATCTTCTACCATCCATTTTATCCAATACTGAGGAGTATTACGATCTTTAGGATGTTCTTCAAAATATACTTCATAATTAATTGTATATTTACTATCTTCTATTATTTCTAAATGATCAGTATTTATACTATCTATATCATGAGTATAATAATCATTGGTATAAAACTTAATAATTGGTTTACTATAATCAACAATACCTTCACTATAATCTTGAGCATTAGGATTATTTATTTCTGTTACACTAGCTTCTTTTCTTGGTGATGATATCCAACCACTTTCATCTTTTCTTAAACTTATTTTATACCATACATAAGTATTATCATCTAAATATATATCTAATACTTTATATATTTCTCCTTTTTTTACTTCCCCAATTTTCTTTGTCCATATCGTTTTATCATCTCTAACATTTATAAAATCATTTATTATTTCTACTTTCCAAGCTTTTTTTTCATTATCAATATATTTATATACTTTATATCCTCCAAAGGAAAGTAATCCTAAAAAACAAACTAAAACAATAACTTTCTTCATTTAATAAAAATCCTTTCTTAGAAAAAATTATATCATAAGAGTTAAAGATATGCTATAATAATTTATATGTGAGGAAGAAGAATATGTTAAAGAATAAATATCAAAGATTAAATAAAGAAGAAAGAAAAAAAGCAAAAGAAGATTTTTATAAAACTGAGTTTGGTAAAAGTAAAAAAGCTATATTTAATAGAATATTAATATATAGTATATTAATTATATTATATGGTATTATATTAACTATTGTTGGTTTAATTAAACATTCTTCTATTTGGAATTTTATTGCGGTTATTCTATTATTTAGCTGTGCTTTTGTATTATTAATTGGTAGATATAAAATAATAGTTAGAGATGTTAATAATTATTTAATAAAGAATAAGAAGTAATTATTCTTTTTTTTATAAAATAAAATATATTAATATGAATATTGGTAAGAAGTTAAATAGATTAAAAAATGAAGACTTTATTTGGTTAATATATTTTTTTATTGTTATTGCCGCTTTATATTCTAATAATGATGAAAGAAAATATCTTTTTACTAAAAATAATAAATATTATAAAGAAACTAAAATTATTAATACAATTATTTTAACTATTGCTTTTTTTATCTATCTATATTTTGTTTTATTAGAAGCTGAAGATTTAAATGATTATCAAAATAAACTTAATGAACAAAGTTATATTGAACATACAGCCAGATTAGTTGCATCAATTCTCTTCCTCGTGGGAGGAGCCATTTATGTGATACTTGAGCTAGTATCTAAAGAACCTGATGAAGTTGGTTTTATTTAGTAAAATGTCTATAAGATGAATGAATAGTAAGTTCTTTATTATAAGCCTTAGCTAAGGAAGAGACACTTACGACTTGATAACCCGCATTATAAAGTTCAGGTAATATTAATTTAAGAGCTTCTAGTGTTGTTTTATGAATATCATGAAATAAAACAATACTTCCTTCTTGAACATTTTCTAAAACATAATTTTTTAAATATTCAGGATCTTTATGTTGCCAGTCTAAAGTATCGATATTCCAAAGAATAAAGACAGCATCAATATTTTCTTTTATTTCCTTATTTAGATCCCCATAAGGGGGTCTAAATAAGCTAAATCTTTTCCCTATTAAATTATTTAAGATATCATTTGCTTTATTATATTCTTCTTTTATTTGTTCTATTGTTTCTCTTTTTAAATTTTCATGATTCCATGAATGATACCCTATTTCATTATTATTTTGATTTACATATAATACTTCTTCTTGATATTTTTCTAATTTACTTCCTAGCATAAAAAATGTTGCCTCAGCATGATTACTTTTTAAAGTATCAACTACTTCTTTAGTATAACTACCAGGTCCATCATCAAAACTAAAAGCCACTAGTTTTTTAGAATAATCTATAAAAGGAATATCTGTTTTATCTATACTATCTATTTTTATCTTAAAATAATCTTTTAAATCTTGATATTTTATTTCTAAACTTAAGGAAAACTCTGGTTTAGGCACAATATCATAATCATAAAAATAAATAACTAAACTATTATCTTGTAAAGCATAAACATTATGATGATCTAATTTCCTTAAAATATCACTAATATAATTAGGATATTTTAAGGAAATAAATTCTCTTATTTTTTCATAAAATTTATCTTTATTTTTTATAATATCATTAATATTTATTTCTTTTTTTTCTTCTAAAGAATATAAATGGGATTCATATTTTTCTAAATCACTATTATAATAAATAATACTTTTTAAAGAATCAATATTATATTCTCGATATTCATCATTTGTTTTAAAACTAGCTAATTCTTGTTCAAATTCTTCATCTATTATTCTTTCTTTTCTTTTTAAAGAAAAGAAAAGAGACCAACTACTAATTACTAAAATAATTAAAATAATAATGATTATATACTTCTTCATAAAATCAACTTCCTAAATATTTTTAATATTTCTTTTTCTAAAAACTATAACTGAGGTTATAAACATAAATAATAAATAAATTAAACAAATAATTATAGATGTATTAAGGGAAATGCCATAGGGTGAATGACCTCCGAAGACAAGATATGTTAAATCCCAATTAGGAGTAACAAAATAATTTAAGAATTTTAATTTAAATTCTAAAGCAAAAGCATTAATAAAGCTTGCGGCAATAAAACCACATAAACTTAAAGTAATAGCAAAAGCTGTACTTAAAAGTAGACTTGAAAGGCAAAAAGCTAAAGTAACTAGTTCTAATAACATTGGTAAATTACCGAAAAACATATAAATAAAATATTTACCTAAACTTATAACTTCAACTTCATTTAAATTAAAATTATAACCTATAACAGGAATAAATAATGTTTCATAACCAAAGAATATTCCTCCAAGTAACATTAAACATAAAAGAATAAAAAGAATAATAAAAGGAATCATTAATAAAACGGTTATATATTTAGCTATAATTATTTTATCTCTGGTATAAGGAACAATTAAAAGAGATTTAATTGTTCCCCGGTGAAACTCATCACTAACAATAGATCCAGAGATCATGATAATAAAAACAACAATTAAGAACGTAAATTCTGAAAAATAATTTTTAATAATAGCTCTTAAAGTTTGTTCACTTTTAGTATCTATTTTATGTTCTAAAATATACTCATTTTCTTTAAAATTAGCATAACTCTTTTGATAATTTTCTTTTAATTTAGGTGTATCTGCCATATCATAGGCTATTTTATCATTAATTAAAAATTCTTGTTCATTAATAACATCATTTAAATAACCATCACTATAACTAACATTATTATCTAAACGATAATTAAGTAATTTCTTTTGATATAAATAAGTTTCATAAGCCATTTTTTGATCTAAAGTATTACTTTGTTCTAATTCTTTAATATTATTATCTACTTCTTGTAATTCTAAAGAAACAAAATAAGCCCAATCATTATCCTCTAATTTATTTAATAAATAATTAATTCTTTGTCTTATATTATAGGCTCCATCTTCATCATTTAATACATATTTTGTTGCATATGATTCATATATTAAATCACTAATATATCTATAATACTTTTCTATTTGCCAACTATTAGGTTTACCTAAGACATATTTTTCGGTTTCTAATGATGCTAATAATGATGCATATTCATTTTTTGATCCTTTATTAAAATCATAATTATTTATTTTATTTTCTAATTCCCTTATTTTTACTTCATCACCATAGATAATCGTATTATCTATATTTTGTTTATATAAAAATGTTACTAATAAAACAAATAAAAAGATAATAAATAAAGTAATAATAACACTTTTTTTATGAAATATTTTATATATTTCATTTAATACTAATCTAGACAATTTTATTACCTCCTGCTTTTTTTAAGAAGGCTTCTTCTAAAGTTACTTCTATTTTTTTAACTTCATACACTTCAATTTGTAATTTAACTAATTTTCTTATTAATTTAGCTACATCTTTTTCTTCTCCATTAAAAATAAAAGTATTACTTTTTATATCCGAGATTCCTTTAACCTTTAAATCATCTGTCTTACTTACTTTAAAAATATATTTATGACTATTTTCTTTAATATTTTCAACCTTATTACTTTCAATTATTTGACCTTTTTTAATAATACATACTTTATTACAAAAACTTTCTAATTCACTTAAATTATGACTAGATATTAATATTCCCATTCCCTTTTGGGCTAATTTTTTTAATAAATCTCTTAAATCTTTAATTCCTTCAGGATCAAGACCATTGGTTGGTTCATCTAATATTAGTAAATTTGGTTTAGGAAGAAGAGCTCTGGCTATCCCAAGGCGTTGTCTCATCCCAAGTGAATATTTACTTACTTTATCATTAATTCTTTTTTCTAAACCAACAAGATTAACAACTTCTTTAATTCTTTTATCACTTATATTTGGGTAATATGATG
>CANRDD010000058.1 GCA_947629305.1 uncultured Bacilli bacterium
AAAAATTAAATATATTTTCATGTTCGTTTGTGGCTTAAGCAAACGAAGTGAAGCGGAAAGGAATGTTTAGAATAATGAATAAAGAATATTATGAATATATGGCAAATGAAGGTAGAGTACCATATTCTATAAATACAATATGGCAAAATATTTTAAAATATGCTTATTTATATTTAAAAAATAATAATAAAAAGATACCTAATCAAAAAGAAATATTAACATTAGCTATTAATTATATTGCAGCTCAAGGAGAAATAGATTTAAAATTAAAAGAAAATGATTTAGATAAAGATATTGATTTAGATGAAGTAATGCAAGTAGAATGTTTATTAACAGTTATGTTAAATCAATTTTCTTATTTTGCTTATGCAGGAGAAACAACAAATTATAGTAAAAATAATATAGCTTTAGTTATATGTGATTTTATGAATTATATTTCTTTTATTAATGGTTATATTAAAAAATTTAGTTTAAATGAATTATATCAAAGATATGAATATATAAAATATAAATTAGATATGAAAGAATTAAAGGATTTTATTGAACATGCCTATTTATATTATGCTGATATAGATAGTGCTAGTGATATTGCTGATGTTTACGAAAGTCTTCATTATATATATGATTTAGATTATATAGCTAGTGATGGAACAGGTTATTATACTTTAAAACATACTGATATCTTAGGACAAAGAGTTATGAAGTCTTTTGATCAAGAAATGTTAGATGAAGAATTATATGCTTTAGCATATGGATATGCTAAAAAATATCCTTTCATCAATAACACCGGTATTAATGTTATAAATAAAAGAATTAGAGAAATGAAAACTATCTAGTTCTTTTTTTTTAATCAATTCATATATATTTTCTAGGAGGAAAATATATATGAATTGTATAATACCATTTACAAAAGATATTAAGTTTAAAACTAGTATTAGTGAAATATTAAGTATTTCTTTAGAACATGATTATACTTTAAATGATAATGATTTATTAGGTAATTTTTTAATTACGGGAGAATATAAAGCTCATGAAGTAAGTATTAATAAAGAAAAATTTGAATATTCTTTACCATTTTCTGTAGCTTTAACAAATCGTATTGATCCAGATTCATTAGATTTTAATATTGAAGATTTTACTTATGATATTCTAGATAATAATACTTTAAGAGTAGAAATAGAATATTCTTTAAAAGCTAAAGAAATGGAAGAAAATAATAATTTAGAAAGGGAGGATATTAAGAATGAAGAAGTTGAAAAACTTATGGAAGAACTTCCTCAAGAAGATGAAGAAAATAGGGAAGAAGTAAGTAAGGAAGAAAATAATGATAAGGAGGATTTAGAAGTAGCTAGAAAGATATCAAATGAAGAAAAAGATGTAATATTAAATAATATTAATAGTAATGATAATAGTTTTGTTACTTATCATATTCATGTTTTAAAAGAAAATGAAACAATAGAAACAATATGTACGATGTATAATACAAGTAATAATATTTTAAGTGAATATAATGATTTAAATAATATATCAATAGGAGATAAAATAATTATACCTGATATAGATGAATAGAAGTTTAGAAGTATTAAAAGCAATATATAAACCATATAGATATACTATTAAAGGAAAAGCAACTCTTCTAGAAACAACATCAGGAGAATTTATTATTAAACCTAAAAAGAAAGAAATAAGTAAATTATATACTTATTTACTTAATCGTGGTTTTACTTATTTTCCTAATTTAATTGATGAATCTAGAGAAGATGTTAATGTCTTTGAATATGTGGAAGATACTTATCTTCCTTTAGAACAAAAATGTGCTGATTTAATCGAATTAATAGCATCCTTACACAATAAAACATGTTATTTTAAAGAAGTAAGTGAAGATACATATAAAGAAATATATGAAAATATAAATGGTAATATAAACTATTTAAGAGCATATTATGATACATTATATGAAAATGGTTTTAAAGAAATATATATGTCTCCTTCTACTTATTTATTTATGCGTAATTATTCTAAATTAATATCTTCTTTAGACTTTTGTCAAAATGAATTAAATAATTGGTATGATTTAGTTAAAAATGAAACTAAAACTAGAGTAGCTTTAATTCATAATAATTTAGAATTGAATCATTTTATAGAAGGAGAAAAAATATGTTTAATTAGTTGGGATAATTATAAAATAGATACTCCTATTTTAGATATAGTTAATTTATATAAAAAAGAATATTTAAAAATAAATTTTGAAGAAATATTAAATAAATATTTAACCTTATTTCCTTTATTAGAATCAGAACAAAAATTATTATTTATATTAATTACTTTACCTAATAAATTTAATTTAAATAATAGTGAGTGTTTTAATTGTTTAGAAATAGAAAAAGTATTAGATTATGTATATAAAACAGAAAATTTATTAAGGCCATATTATACGAGCAAGGAAGAAGAAAAATAAAAATATTTCTAATAATAATACAAATATATTCCATCTAAATGGTAATATTAAAGTAATAAGAGCTTGATAAAATATAAGTATTCCTAAAATAAATAGAATAATAACATTAAATCCATTATTAAAAGGCTTCTTATTATGCATCAAAACCACCTAGTATAATATATGAAAATCAACCTTAAAAGGTTGATTTTTTTAATACTTTTTGTTATTATTTAATTGTAAGGTAAGGTTTTAAATATGAAAAATTTATCTGAATATATAAAGTCTAATAAAACGCTAATTATTTCTCTTGTTTTATCTTTAGTTTTAATAATTGGAGTTTCTTGGGCTTATTTTGCGCCACATACCGATGTGGGGGAAAATGCAAATATTAATGTTACAAGTGAATATGTTGAAGAATTCCGATTAACTGTTGATAAAGATATTCTATTACATATAAATCAACAAACTGTTCCCGAACATGGTGATAATTATGGTGATACCGCGGTAGCTAGGGCTTCATTTAAGCCTGGAGATAATGGTGATACTACTAAGAGTTATTATGTTTATTTTAATATTAAACAAAATGAATATCAGTATACTACAAGTGAAGAAAAAACAGAATTATTACTTAAAATTAAAGGACCTGAGGGAGATATAAAATCTCTTGGAGATTTAAAGTATGATTCTGAATTACAAGGATTTGATGTTACCATGGAAAATGGTTTAATTAAAGTGGCAGGTCCATATGAAATAACCAATGAATCTAAATATGAATATGTTAATCAAGATTGGACTTTTACTTTAACGTTTATTAATTTAGATACTAATCAATCTGATAATTCTGAAAAAATATTTGATGCCCAAATAATAATTCAAAAAGATGAAATTAATAATGATTTAGCATATGTATGTAAAGCTTCAGATTGTTTGGATTCCGTCCTACCTTCTACCTAAATAAAGATGTTCAATATGTATCAGGCGAAGGAACATATGCAAATCCTATATTTATAAATTAAAATGAAAGGAGTCATAATGAATAATAAAGGTTTTATATTTATTGAAACTGTTGTAACGGTTGTTATTCTGTCGGCTTCTTTACTTATTTTATATAATACTTATAGTAGTTCAATTGAAAATGAAAAAGATCGGCTTAATTATGATGATGTGGCTTTTATATATAGGACTAATGAAATAAGAAAGTTTTTAAATGAAAATACATTAATTAAACAATTGAAAAGTACAGCTTTTGAAAATACTTATGCTACATTTGTTGGAAGTAGTAATTTATCTTTATTTTCTCCTGAACAACAAAGTCAAGGTATACCTAGTACTTTAGAATCTATTATGAATTTAATGCATATTAATAAAATATTATTATTAAAAACAGATTATATTAATAATTGTTATGATGAATTAGATATATGTAAGACTTCTGTTAAATTTTTGACGGATAATTTTAAAGGATATCTTAAAAGTTTAAATGATACCGATTATGATTTTTATTTAGTAGTAGAATTTGGCGAAACAATAGATGAATATGGAAAAATTGTAAAATGTTCACCGGATTTTGATAAGAATTGTAATACTTATTATGCTAATTTAGGAATATAGGTGAAAATTAATGAAAAAAAATGGTTTTATTTCAATCACAATTGTTTATACATTCTTTTTTGTTTTTTTAATGGTTTTACTATATACAATTAGTAATTATACAGATAATAGAACTATGCTTAATGTTGTAAGAAATGATATAAAAGATGAATTAAATGAAAAGATAGATAAATATTATCTTAATTGTAATGATCAAACTTTAGCTTGTGTTATTGCTAAAACTTATAATCCATCTTCGGCTAATTTAATTTATCATGATCGCTCACTAACTGGTGGAGCTCTTGATTTATCTTATCGTTATGCGGGAAGTAACCCAGATAACTATCTTTGCTTTGGCTCAAGTGCCGGCAGCTGTCCATCTGGTAATTTATATCGAATTATTGGTTTAATGGATGAGAATAGAGATGGTTTTTATCAAGTTAAAATTATTAAAAATACAGCTCTTACTTCAACTGAACTTGGCATAGGCTCAGGTTCTAGTTTTCCTTGGAGTAATAATAATTCGAATGAATGGGCAAATAGTAATATATATACCTTATTAAATGATTCAACGACTGGCTTTTTAAAAGCTTATGATGCTAATTGGCAAAATTTAATTGATAATAATTATGCTTGGCAAATTGGAGGAATAAATGCTCTTAATCAAGTACCAAGTAATATATTACTTAATGAATTAAATAATACAAGTGTTATCCGTAATAAAGTGGGGCTAATGTATATCTCTGATTATGTTTATGCTAATTCTAATACTAATTGGAATAAAAATGTAAATAGTTATAATTCAAGTAATAATTGGTTATTTAAAAGTAATGATTATTTTATAACTAAAAATAGTAGTACAAGTAATAGTGTTTATTTTCTTAATACCAGTGGAGCTATTGCTTCTACGAATGTTATAAGTTCTTATTCTTTAAGACCTGTCCTTTATCTTAAAACAAATGTCTTATTTCAAACTGGCAATGGCTCATTAAGTAGTCCATATAGAATTGGGGTATAATTATGAAAATATTAAATAATAAAGGAACTTCTTTAATTGAATTAATTATTAGTGTTTTATTAATAAGTATAGTTATTATCTTTATGTTTCAATTATTATTAGAAATAAATAATGAACAAAATAATAATGTTATGGCGGTTGATAATCAAGTTAATAGAGCTGAAATAATAAGATATATTGAAAATGATTTAAATAATCATGTTTTAAGTAGTATTATTGATAATTCAACTAATAATAATTTAAATATTACTTTTAATTATAATGATAGTTTAAAAACAATAATAAATGGAACTAAGAATAATATAACTATTACAAATACTAGTAATGATAAAAGATTATGGAATATAGAAGATGGAACTCTTTTTGTAAATAAAGTTAAGGTAGAAAGCATTAAAAATACTATTTCTAATTATTATGCTTTATATTTAAATATGGAAATACATACAGCTAATGAAAAGAATATGGAAAATAATAATAATTCTATTGATGATTTATCTTTAACTTATATAGGTAAATTATCTGATTATGATCCTAATATAACTTGTCTAGGTTATTGTTGTAATCATAGCTGCTAATAAACTTTGATATATTCTTCCTTTTAAAAAAGATTTATAACTTAAATTATTTTCATCTAATAAACATTTTATTTGTAAATGAATAGCTAAACCTCCAAAAGAAACAAAAAAAGAAGCTAATATTTCTTTTAATTTAAATCCTATTTTTAAATTAATTAAATTATTTAAACCTTGAGTTACTTCTAATAAACCACTTATTATTATTTTATTTATACCATTTAAATTAAATACTTTAATTAATATGGCATTAATAATTAAAAATAAACATATAGATCCTAAGACTAATATATTAGTATCCATACTTTTTTTTAAAGAAGGGGCTGTCGCGAAATTAAATGATTAATTTCTTGACAGTTTCTTTTTTTTGGGCTTTACATAAGGAAATATTTCT
>CANRDD010000059.1 GCA_947629305.1 uncultured Bacilli bacterium
ACATGACCACCTGTTACTTCTACTGTAACATTATATATATCTACTTTATCAAAATAAACATAACATTTATCACTTATATTACTTATTAATGTTATTTCTCCTGTTTCTATATTCCAAGATAATTTACTACCATTTTCACAACTAGAATATATTTCATTAAAAGCATAACCATCTTTAGGCCATTCATTATCCATTGATTTAATATATTGTCCTTCATCATTTTGTAACATTATAGCAATAGAACTATTATTTTCTTCTTTTATTTCTTCTTTTTTACCAATTATAATATTCTTATTATTATTTTTAATATAATAAATACTTGTAAATCCTAATATAATTATTATTAAAATAGATATTTTCTTCATTCTATCACCTCATGTGGAATAACTCCACTACTATTGATTTTAATTATACTCCGAATTATTCCACATTTCAAGAATAAAAAGTGGAAAAATGCGACAATAGTTTTAGGTGAAAGATAATGATAGGAAAAATATTAAAAACAATGCGTAGAGAAGCTAATTTAACCCAAGAAGATTTAAGTAAAATTACTTATATTGGCAGAAGTACATTAAGTGATTATGAAAGAGAAAAAACAGATATTAATTTTGAAAATATGGAAAAAATAGCTAATGCTTGTGATTATGAAATAGTATTTATAAATAAAAAAAATAAGAAAAGAATTCTTACTAGTCAAAATATAGCTAGAGAAGAAATATAATTCTTATTTTTTTAAAATTTATCTAAACTATCTTCGTTTAATAAAAAATAATATATACCCATAGTTATAATGCCATAATCATCCATTTTAGGTGTACTCATATCATTTAAAATAATAATTTTTTGAAAAGAATCATTTATATTAATTAAAGATTTCCTTTCTTGTTGATTTTTTAATTCACTTTTTATTTCATAAGCTGATTGAATATATAATTTTTTACTTCCTAAATTACAAACAAAATCTACTTCATACTGAGGTTTAATTCTTACCCCTTTTTTATTAGTTTCATTAACTTCTACAACCCCAATATCAACATTATAACCTCTTCTTACTAATTCATTATATATAATATTTTCCATGATATAACCATTATCCTCTTGTCTAAAATTTAATCTAGCATTACGAAGTCCTATATCTTCAAAATAATATTTATAAATACTATTAATCATTTTTTTACCTTTTATATCATATCTTTCAGCTTTTTTAATAATAAAAGCATCAATAAAACAGTCTATATATTTACTAATTGTTTTATAAGAAATATTAAAATCTTTTTCATTATTAAAAATATTTGTTAATTTATTAGCATTAGTTAATGAACCTACTTGAGATGCTAAAACATTTAATAATTCATCTAAATCTTCTTTATTACTAATATTATTTCTTTCCAATATATCATTAATATATGTTTCTGTGAATAAATTTTTTAAATATAATGTTTTTTCTGATTCATTATCAAAAGATAAAGTTAATGGAAGTCCTCCATATCTACTATACTGATTATATGCTTCATATTTATCTCCATCAAAAGCACTAACATATTCTTTAAAACTTAAAGGATAAACATGAACTTCATCTCCTCTACCTCGAAACTCAGTAATAACATCTTTAGATAATAATTTAGCATTAGATCCAGTTACATATACTTCAATATTCTTTTTATATAAAAAAGAATTTAAAACAGAAACAAAATCTGTCATTAATTGAACTTCATCAATTAAAACATAATATTTTTTATTATCTTTTATTAATTTATAAATATAATTTAAGAAAGTATCTCCATCCCTTAAAGATTCATTTTCTTTTATATCAAGAGGAATATAAATAACGTGATCTTTAGAATTATTTTCTAATAGATAATTATAAAAAATATCGCTTAATAAATAAGATTTACCACATCTTCTTATTCCTGTAATAACTTTTATTAAACCATTTCCATCTTTTTTTATTAACTTATTTAAATAAAAATCTCTATTTATTGTCTTCATATTTAAATTATCTCCTTGAATTAATTATATAGCAACTCTAAATTTAAAGCAATATTAAAATTCCAAAACTATTCGCATTTGCGAAAAGTTTTGGAATTTATCTTTTAATTAAGGAAAATTGGCTTTTCATAACTACCTTCTCCTTCCAAATATTTTACCGTGGATTTCAGATAGAAGGACGGCCGCACACCATCCGCACGGTCGAAGACACGGTCGCTGCCGCGCACGAGGCCAGTGCTGTCGACATACAGCGCAAAAGCGGAATTGGCCGAAGAGCGGGATATAGTCCATTCATTAACGGCATTATATAGCCAATTCGCACGTCTATTTGCATCCCTATCATAATCAAATAAACTTGTTTGCCAATTATCTTTACTTGATGCAAATCCATAGTCTGAGGCATACATTAATCCTACTTGGGCATTCACTGTCTTGGTTGTTGTTGGCACACTTCCTCCTGTACTATTATTCATTTCGACTGTAAACACATCTTTAGCTGGTTTGTTATATTCTGCATTTGATACGCCTGCTATGTTCCATGTTACTGTTTCTATTTTATCTTTCCATTCGCTCATCTTACTTAAATATCCTGTTGTTGCATTATTTAATGTACTATATAAACTACTTTGTTGCCATTCATTTGATTCATTACTACTTGACCCTGACCAATAGAAACTATTAATACCACTTTGATTCTTTATTCTTGCATATTTAGCACCAGAACTGTATAGTGTTAAAGCACTACTGCTATCTCCATAGGTACTTGACCCCCAACCTCCTAGTTCTTCTTTTGTTATATATTCTGATTTTATTAATTTTATTAAATTTTGTTCTTCTATGTGATTTTCATCTATAACTACTTTAACTGGTATTACTCCTATTATTCTGTATAAATTTTTATTATCATTACATCCACCTGATGTTGTTTTTGTTCCTAGGCAAACATAGTTATTTGGTTCATTTCCTGCGTATCTATAACTTTTATCGCCAACTCCATCTGCTAATGATGCATCGTGATAATATAAATTTCCATCTCCTGAAGTTTTACCTACTAATGGTGTTAAATAATCCATGAATGGAATTGATTTTTTAGGTATTTCAACTTTACATGTTATATTACCAACTACACTTTTTGCTGACAATGTTGCATTATTATTACTTAATGAACAATTACCTGATGTTACTTTTGCTTTGGTTAAGTCATATCCTTCATCTGCTGTTAATGTAAATGATACTTCACGCCCTGCCACTACTTTCTTAGGACTTTGGTCTACATGACCACCTGTTACTTCAACAGTAACATTATATATATCTACTTTATCAAAATAAACATAACATTTATCACTAATATTACTTATTAAAGTTATTTCTCCTGTTTCTATATTCCAAGATAATTTACTACCATTTTCACAACTAGAATATGTTTCATTAAAAGCATAACCATCCTTTGGCCATTCATTACTTGTTGATTTAACATACTGTCCCTCTTCATTTTGTAGCATTATAGCTATAGAACTATTATTTGCTTCTTTTATTTCTTCTTTTTTACCAATATAAATCTCTTTTTTTTGATAATAATTATAAGTAACTATACTTATAATTATAAATAAAAATAACATAATAAAACTAACATACCTTTTCACTACTAATTCTCTCCTATATAGTTATATTTTACCTATGATTTAATTATAGGCAAAATATAACTATAAGTCAATAGGTAAATTATAACTAAGATATGATATTTATTGGTGATAATAATGAATAGATTAAAAGAATTAAGAGAAGATCATGATTTATATCAAAAAGATATTTCTAATTATTTAAATATTGATCAATCAAATTATAGTAAATATGAATTAGAAAAAATTAATATACCTATTGATACTTTAAAAAAATTAGCTGATTATTATAATACTAGTACTGATTATATTCTATATAGAACAGATGAAAGAAAACCATATAAAAAATCAATTATAAATAAAGATTAAAAATTAATTTTACAAAATTACTTTTTTATAGTAGACTAAATTATGGGTGATAAATATTAAAAAATTAATTATTTTAATGATTAGAGCTTATCAAGTTATTCCATTAAATAGTCATAATTGTTGTAGATTTATTCCTAGTTGTAGTGAATACATGATTGATGCTATTAATGAATATGGAGTAATAAAAGGAATTAAATTAGGTTTAAAAAGGATAGCTAAGTGTCATCCTAAAGGTGGTTTAGGTATAGATAATATTAGAAAGGAAAATTAATTTATGAAAAAAGTATTTTTATCAATATTAAGTTTATTTTTATTAAGTGGTTGTAGTATGTTTAAAGATGATTTAGAAGATGCTAAAATATATACTACTGTTTATCCTATTAAATATTTAACAAAAGAATTATATGGAGAATATGGACAAATAGAAAGTATTTATCCTGATGGATCAGATATAAATAATTATGAATTAACTGAAAAACAAATTAAGAATTATGCTAAAAGTGATTTATTTATATATGATGGTTTAAGTGATGAAAAAAATATTGCTAAAAATTTAATTAATAAAAATAAAAATTTATTAATTATAGATGTATCTTATGGTCTTAATTATGAATATGATATTAGAGAACTTTGGATGCGTCCTAATAATTATTTAATGCTAGCTAAAAATATTAAAGATAATTTATGTGAATATTTACAAAGTAAAACTATTATTGAATCTATTCAAAAAAATTATAATTCTATTGCTGAAAATCTATCTTTAATGGATGCTGATTTACAAGCAATTGGTAAAGAAGCTAGTGTAAATGGGACAAATACTTTAGTAGTTAATGATGATTTATTTTATTATTTACAAAATTATGGATTTAATATTATATCTTTAGATCCAGATACAGTTAGTGAATCAACTTTAAATAGTATAGATAATGCTTTTAATAAAAAAACATATGATACTATTATTATATTAGATAATAAAATAAGTGATAGTTTACAAAAATTAATTGATAAATATAAATTAAATATTATAAATGTTAGTAGTATGTTAAGTGAAGAAGAACATACTTATGAAGAATTAATGAATGTATTTATTGATGAAATAAGAAATTTAAGTGCAAAAGATTGACAAGCCTTAACTTTTATAATAAAATATAAAAGTAGCTTGGCAATGGAGTAGTACTCAAGAGGCTGAAGAGGCGCCCCTGCTAAGGGTGTAGATCGGGAAACTGGTGCGAGAGTTCAAATCTCTCCTACTCCGCCATTTAAATAGATTTTCAGAAGAGGATGTTAATTGATTTTTAGCAGCCTCTTTTTTGTTTGGTTTATATTATTCTCTTTATCTTTCAAGATGATTTTAGTAAACTAATTTAACATATTAAAGAAAGGTCGTGATGAAAATGTGCAAATTAGGAGACATTATAGTAGTAAACAATTATATTGGAGATGATAATAAACAAATAAATCAACATTCTTTTATTGTCGTTAGTGATGAAAAAGGTACTATTGCTGGATTAGAATATTCTATGGTAACTTCTGTTATATCAAGTTTTAAAAATGATGAACAAAGGCAAAAAAAATTAAAACACGAAGAAAATATGGAATTACCTCTAAATTCTATGAATGAAAAGAATTTTAAAAAACTATCTTATGTTAAAGCTGATAAGGTATTTTATTTTAACAAAAATAAAATAGATTATTATATAATAGCATCTTTAAAAGATGAATATTTAGATGAACTACTAAAATTAATATTAAAATTAGCATCAAAAGGAAAATTAAGTCAGATTATTGATAATTTATAAAAAATATAAAAAACTATTAATAATTTATTATATAAAAATACCTATCATCTTCTGTTAAGATTTTTTAGAAATGTTACACTTTATTTATTGATAGTTCCTCATTGACAATAGGAACCCAGTAACAATTCT
>CANRDD010000060.1 GCA_947629305.1 uncultured Bacilli bacterium
GCGCAACTGACTTGTAATCAGTAGGTTGGGGGTTCGATTCCCTCAGTCGGCACCATTTTTTATGGAGGGATAGCGAAGTGGTCAAACGCGGCAGACTGTAAATCTGTTCCTTCGGGTTCCATAGTTCAAATCTATGTCCCTCCACCATCGTTATTGCCTCGTAGCCAAGCGGTAAGGCATCAGACTTTGACTCTGACATCCCGCAAGTTCGAATCTTGCCGAGGCAGCCATCTTAAAAAATGATCCGTTAGCTCAGCCGGTAGAGCATTTGACTTTTAATCAAAGGGTCTTGGGTTCGATTCCCAAACGGGTCACCATTTAAAATATTATTCCTGAGTTATCTCGGGTTTTTTTATATTTAATTTATTCTTGATAATCTTCAATCTCTGTTTTAGTTTTATGAGGTTCATCAAAGAATAGGTTAGGGTAGTTTTGTTGTCTTAAAGCTTCATAAACCATGATAGCTACGGTATTAGATAAATTTAAAGCTCTAACATTATCTGTCATAGGTATACGCATACAATGGTCTAAATTATCTTTTAAAATCTTTTTAGGAATACCTGTTGATTCTTTACCAAATACAAAATAAATATTTTCATCTTTATTACTATAATCAAAACTAGTATGGGGTATATGTCCATATCTAGTTAAATAATAAAATGTTCCTTTATTTTCTTTTAAAAATTCATCATAATTTTTATATACTTTATAAACTAATTTATCAATATAATTTACACCAGATCTTTTTATACTTTTTTCATCTAACTTAAATCCTAATGGTTCAATTAAATGAAGCATAGCTCCTGTAGCTACACAAGTTCTCATTATATTCCCTGTATTTTGGGGTATTTCTGGTTCATATAAAACAATATTTAACATATCTTTAACTCCTTAAAAAAGACCATCTTATTGGTCTTCAAATTCATAAATATCTAATAATTTTTGAAAATCACCAGCATTTATAGTATTATTATCTATTCTTTTAACAACTTCTTTTAAACTACCATTTTCATAATATAAAATAGTAGGTATAGATTTAATATCTTTTGTTTTAAAAGTTTTATTTATTTCATCTATATAATTATTATTACTATTTTTTAAATCTGTTACATCTAAATAATAAAAACTATCATTTAATTTATAATTATCTATTATATTTTTTAAATCTTTTTCTAAATTATAATTATCTTCATTCTTAGTATAATTTATTAAGACAAAATATTTATCTGGTGTTTCATTAGAAAATAAAACTTGATTAACTTCATCTAAGTTATGGATAGTTAAACTAATTGTTCCTGAAGATACAAGATAACTATTCATAAGTCTTTCTTCTTTTTTAACATCATACCATCTCCAGAAGTAAAAGCATAAGAAGATAATGACGGCAATGGCACTGGCAATAATTATAATAGTATTATTTGATATGGATTCTTTTACCTCAGTTTTAACTTCCGTAATTGGTATTTCTTGTTTTATAGGTTCTTCCTTTTTGATAACTTCTTTCTTTACAACTTCTTTTTTAGAACTAGTCTTCTTTGGAGAATTAGTCTTTTTAGGATTTTCTTTTGCTAAAGAATTTTTATTAGCCATTTTTTCACGTACCTTTCATATTAATATTATCACATTTTTATTATTTTTAAAATTATTTTTTATTCTTCCTTGTCATTTTCTTGTAACTTAACTAAAACTTCCCGAGGTTTAGATCCATTTGCAGGTCCAACAATACCCCGAGCTTCAAGTAAATCAATCATCCGAGCAGCTCTATTATAACCAAATCTAAATCTTCTTTGAATTAAAGAGGCACTAATTGCTTTATTTTGAATAGCAAATTCAACAACATCATTATAAGCTTCATCATCATTGGAACTAACATCACTATTACTTGAACCACTTGATGAATTTTGAGAAACATTTGTAAATGTTTCATCATAACTAGCACTACCTTGTTTTTTACAAAAATCAATTAAGTTCTTTATTTCCTCATCAGAAACATAACAACCTTGAACACGGATAGGGTGGGATTCTCCCATTGGGTAGAATAACATATCACCTTTACCTAAAAGTTTATCAGCTCCTGGTTGATCTAATATGGTTCGTGAATCAATTTGACTTGCAACAGCGAAAGCAATTCGCGAGGGAATATTATTTTTAATTAAACCAGTGATGACATCAGTTGATGGTCTTTGAGTTGCCACGATCAAATGAATTCCCGCGGCCCGAGCTAGTTGGGTAATTCGGGCAATAGAATCTTCAACTTCTTTACTAGCCACTAACATAAGGTCAGCAAGTTCATCGATTATAACAACTAAATAGGGCATTTTGGCAATTGGCATATCATGTTGTTTTTTATTTTCTTTTTCAACCCATTCATTATAACCAGCAATATTTTTAACTTCATGATCACTAAATAATTGAAAACGATTATCCATTTCGGTACAAACTTTTTGTAAAGTTAAAGAAGCTTTCTTAGGATCACAAACAACAGGGCAAAGAAGGTGAGGAATTCCATTATAATTAGTTAATTCAACTTTTTTAGGATCAACTAATACTAATTTAACTTCATTTGGTTTATAACGCATTAATATCGAAGCAATGATGGCATTAATACAAACAGACTTCCCAGATCCAGTTGAACCAGCCACTAAAAGGTGAGGGGTTTTCGTTAAATCAAAGACCTTTGGTGTTCCCATGATATCTTTTCCTAAAGCCGCACAAATTTTGGCATCACTTTTTATAAAGGCACTTGATTCTAAAACTTCTCTTAAACTAACACTACTAATCTCGGGATTAGGTATTTCCACCCCAATAGTATTTTTTCCAGGTATTGGAGCTTGAATTAAAACATCCTTGGCCGCTAAGGCTAAAGCTATTTCTTTATTTAAAGTTAAAATTTTATTAACTTTTGTCCCCGCTGGGACAATTAATTCATATTCAGTAACAGCAGGTCCAACATGTATTTCGACAACTGTTGCTTTAATTCCAAAATCTTTTAAAACTCTTTCTAATGTTTCTTTACTACTTTTCGTAAAATCATTAGAATTAACTTTTTTAACCTTTAAAGGAGCAAATATTTCTTGAATCTTTGGTAAACGATAAGTTAAATTAACATTATCATCATTTCTTTCTTCTTCTATTTCTATTTTTTCTTCTTCTTTTTCTTTTCCTTCTTCAAGCGATTTTTGTCTTATTTCATCCATACTTGTAATAATAACCTTTGGTTTTTCTATTTCCTTAGGTTCTTCTTCAACTTCTTCATTTACCATAACTGGGGCATCTTCGATTGCACTTGGCATAGTTTTCTTTTTTTCACCAACAATTAAATGTTTTATAAAATTATATATATTTTTAAATAAATCAGATAAAGTAATATCAAATAAAAGAATAATACTTAATATTGATAATAAAACTAATAAAATAGTTGTACCTGTTTTAGCCAATAAAGAATAAAATACATTTAAAAATACAGCTCCGATTAAACCTCCTCCAATAACTATTGTCGTCGTTCCATTCGTAGCTAAAGCATTAGTTCCTGAAATTGATACTATTCTTTCCATAAAATTATTATAAGTTATATTAATAATATGTTTAGGATTTTCTAAAAAACCATAATGACTAAAGACTAAAATAACAATAAATAATAAATATAAACCAATTAATTTTTGATCAAGAAAATTAGGCATTTTTCTTTTAAATATCATATAAAAACCAATTATAATTAAAGATATTAAAATAACAAAATACCAAGAACCGGCTAAAAACATACTAAATTTTTTCCCTAAAGCGCCAATTGGTCCAAAGCCAAAACTAATAATGCCAATTAAAATTAAAACAATTCCTTTTAATTCTATACCATAACTAACTTTACTAGTTTGTTCTTTTGATTTTTTCTTTTTTGCCATACTATTCACCTTAGTTAATTATATCTTATTCCTCTTATTTTTTCAATTTATCTTCATAAAAAAAGTTATTAGAAATTAATCTATATGTTACTACTCAGCCATAAAATAAAAAAATAATCAACAAAATAAACAAAAAAAATACAAATAAGTAAAAATGTGATATTATATATATGAAGCGAGATAATCCTATTGTAACCAAATAGTCATTATTTATCTCGCTTTTTTGTTGCATATATGTTATTATTAAAATGGTTACAGTAGGAGTGAAGCCAATGAAAATAAATAATGATATATATAAAATGTATGAAGAAGAAGTAATTAAAGTTGATCAAGCAAATAAAATAATAAAAAATTTAAAATTAGAAATATACATTTTAAAAAGTGAATTAACTTCCATTAAGAATCAAATGAACAATTCTTTAGAAAAAGCTAAGAAACCATTAGAAGCAGAAAATTCAAAATTAAAAGAGGAATTAAATAATGCTTTAAACGAAATAGATAGATTAAAAACAGAACTTGCTTTTAAAAATAAAGATAATAATGAGAGTTATACAATAGATAAATTAACTAATCGCGTTAATAAAAATAGTACTAATTCATCAATTCCTACAAGTAAAGAAATAAGAAAAACAAAATCTGGTGCTAATATATATAACCATCGAGAAAAAACAAATCGTAAAACAGGAGGACAATTTAACCATAAAGGAATAACTCTAACTAAAAAACAACTAGAGCAAAAAATAAAAGATAATAATATAAAAGTTATAGAAATAAAACATTATATTAAAAGTAATTTAAAAAAAGAAAGAAAAATTAAATATACTATTGGTATATCTATGGAACCAATTATAGAAAAACATATTTTTATATATAGAAAAACATATCAAGAAAAAATGCCAATAAAATATTATAGTGATGTTACATATAGTGATAGTATTAAATCATTAGTAGTTATGTTAGGAAACTACTACTCTTTAAGTTATAATAAAATCCAAGAGTTTATAAATGATTTAACAAATGGTATAGTTAATTTATCACAAGGAACAATAGATAATATTTATAAAGATTTTTCTTTTAAAACTGAAGAAACTTTAAATAATATTACAAATAATATTTTAAATGGAAAATATACGCATACAGATGAAACAGTAACGAGCGAAAATGGAAAAGAAAGTTATTATCGTGGATATGGAAATGAGCATAATGTTCTTTATAAATATCATCATAAAAAAGGTGATAGCCCAATAAAAGAAGATAATATTTTAAATAATTACTATGGAACAATAATATCAGATCATGAACCAGGTATTTTTAAATATGGAACAAATAATCAAGATTGTATAGTTCATATAGGGAGATATTGTAAAGAACAAATCCAAAATGTTTATGAAATAAAATGGCCAGAAGAAATATATAAGTTTTTGTTAAGAATTGAATACAATAGAAAAATATTAGCCAAATTTGGGAAAAAAGAATTTAATAAAGAAGAAATAAAATTAATAGAACAAGAATATGATGATATTTTAAATAATGGTATTTTAGAAAACAAAGAAGTATCTTCAAAATATTGGCAAGAAAAAGCAAATACTCTTTTAAAAAGATTAAAGAAATATAAGAAACAAATACTATTTTATATTTATGACTTTTCTATTTCTTACGACAATAATTTTATGGAACGAGCACTACGAATGATAAAAGGAAAAACAAAAGTGTCAGGTGGTTTCAGAAGCACAGAAGGTGCTATAAGGTTTGGTAATATTATGAGTATTATTAAAACTGCTAGATTTCGAAAAATAAATGTATTTAATAGTATTAGACTTATTCTTCAAGGCAAATCACTATTTGCTTAGTTTTTGCATATAAAAATAACAGTAGACTTTAATCTATCTGTTATTTATGGCTGAGTAGTAAC
>CANRDD010000061.1 GCA_947629305.1 uncultured Bacilli bacterium
TATATTAATATTTTAACATAAAGATGTATATTCTGTGTATAATTTGATGAGAAAATGACTTTTTGGGTTGCAACCATTTTTATTAAATTATCATTATATTCTCGACATTTTAATTCTAAAAGAATAAAATCACAACATCGAGCTTTAAGATTATAACTAAGTCTATCTCTAGCATAATTATTATATAATAATCGAGATTTTTTATATATTATTTTTTTATTTTCATTTAACCATTTAATTTGTTCATCTAGTAAAAAATAATATTTTTTATCTGAAAACGAATTATAATTTAAATCTATTATTTCATAATTCTTTTCTGTAACAGGTATCATATTATTAAAATTAATTACCCCTAGTTCTCCTTTTTTAATTTTTAAAACATCTATACCATCTTTTAATTTTAGATGTTTTGCTTTAGGACTAGATAAGGGGGCAAAATATTTAATTGCATCTATATTAAATAATATACCTACAAATGGCCTTAACTTTTTTTGATCAAAATTAAATGGTACTTTAGGATCAAATTTTCTTAAATAATCACAATATTCTGAATCTACTTTAACTAATAATAAATTATCATTCATGTTTATCCCCCCAAAATAAGAAAATTAAAACTAGAGAGTATCTCTAGCTATTCTTTTTCCACTCCCTCGTATCGCCGGGAATTGCGACTTTTTCAGCTCTCTAGTATCGCCGAGATTTGCGACTTTTTCCACTCCCTCGTATCGCCGGGAATTACGACTTTTTCCACTCTCTAGTAACGCCGAGATTTGCGACTTTTTCCACTCCCTGTATCGCCGGGAATCACGACTTTTTTCATAGGTACAAGGAAAATATTTTTCCTTGTGTAAAGTCATTATAGCAAATGCCCTTATATATGTCAAATTTTTTCTAGCGATTTTTTTGCATTTTTAGTTATTTTTTGCTAAAATAATTAACAGGTGGTTAATATGAAAGTTCCAAATCTTGTTATATTAGATGAAAAAAATAAAATATTACATCAAGTAAGTAAAGATGTTACCTTTCCCGTTAGTAAAGATTTACAAAAATTATGTTATGATATGATTACTTATTTAAAATTAAGTCAAAATGAAAAAGTAGCTGCAGAAAATAATTTAAGAGCAGGCATGGGACTAGCTTTAGTGCAATTAGGTATATTAAAAAGAATATTTGTTATTGCATATGAACATGAAGATAAAACTTTTGAAGAACACATTATTATAAATCCTAAGATTATAAGTCAAAGTGAAGAATTAATCTATGTTGGTGAAGGTGAAGGTTGTTTATCTGTTAATAGAGAAGTTGAAGGAATAGTACCAAGATGTGCAAGAATAACAGTTGAATATTATGATTTTGAAGGTAATAAAAAACAAATAAGAGTTAGAGAAGATATAGCTATTGCTTTTCAGCATGAAATAGATCATTTAAATGGAATTCTATTTACTGATAAAATAGATAAAAATAATCCTTATAAAAATGCTCAAAATATGAGGGAAATATAAAAAAGTTGTCTTATGGCAACTTTTTTAATTATTTTCTAATTTAGCACTAACTACTTTACTTACGCCTGATTCTTGCATTGTTATTCCATATAAGATATCAGCATATTCCATCATTTTTTTCTTATGGGTAATAACAATAAATTGACTCTTATTTTTTTCTTCATTTAAATATTTACCAAACATATCAACATTAACTTCATCTAAAGCAGCTTCTGCTTCATCTAAAATTACAAAAGGACTTGGTCTTACTTCTAACATTGAAAATAATAATACTAAAGCTGTTAAAGCTTTTTCTCCCCCGCTTAAACTTAAAGGAGAATTAATTTTCTTACCGGGTGGTATAGCCACAATATCAATACCGGTATTTAATAAATCATTTTCATCAGTTAAACTTAAATATCCTTCTCCCCCTTTAAACATAATTTTAAATATTCTTTGAAATTCTTTTTGAATCTTGGTAAATGTTTCTTTAAATTTACTAATCATTATTTCATCCATTTGTTTAATAATATCATTTAATTCATTACTAGATGATAATAAATCTTCTCTTTGATTCTTTAAAAATTCATATCTTTTATTTATTCTTTCATATTCATCAATAGATCCTAAATTAACATTACCTAAAAGACTTAATTCTTTCTTTAAACTATTTACTTTATTTTTAGCTAAATCATATTCCATATCTAAACTATAATTTTGTATAGCATTTTCATATGTTTTATTATAATCATTATTTAATGTTAATAATAAATTATCTAAATTAACTTCTAATTTACCAAATTTTATTTCTTTTTCTTTTAATTCATTTGTTAATTCTCTATAACTACTATTAGCTTCTTTTTGTTCTTTTTCAATATTTAATATTTCTTCATTTAAATCATTTTTCTTACTTTGTAATTTTTGTAAATCTTGATTAATTATTTCTTTTTGTTTAGATGTTGCATTAATATTTTCTAATAATTCAACTATTTTATCATCTATTTTATTAGCAAGTAAATCTTCTATTCCTTTTAATTCATTAACTTTAGCTTTATATTCTTCTCTTAAATGACTTAAATTAGTATTTTTATGATATAATTCATCATTATATAAACTCATATATTTAGTTAATACTTTTTCTTGTTCTTCTAAATCTAATATTGTTTTATCAAAATCATCTAAACCACTAGTTAAATCTTTTAATTCAATATTCATTTGTTCTAAATCTATTTTTAATTTATTTATTTCATTTTTTTCATTTAATAAATTATTCTTTTTACTTGATCCTCCACTTAAAGAACCTCCCGCATAAAGTATTTCTCCATCTAAAGTAACAATTCGGTATTTATAATTAATTAATTTACCTATTACATTCATAGTTCTAGCATTATCAACTAAAATAACATTACCTAATTCTCTTTCAATAACATCTTTATAAAGAGAATCATATTCGACTAAAGAAGAAAATACTCCTAAATAACCTCTTATATTTTTTATATCATTTAAAATACTTTCTTCAATATTTCTTCCTTTAATAATATTAAGAGGATAAAAGGTAGCTCTTCCTAATTTTTGACTTTTTAAATATTCTATTGCTTCAATGGCATTATCCTCATTATCACAAACAATATAATTAGCGGCATTACCTAAAGTTACATCTAAAGCAATTAAATATTCTTCTTTTAAATTAATTAATTTACCAATCGTGGTATGTAATCCTTTTAAACGAGGATTACCTAAAATACTTCTTACAGCTTTAGGTGCCATATCCGCATTTAATATATTATTTTCTAATATATCTATTTTATTTTTAGTTAATAATATTTCTTTTTCTTTTTCTTGTAAATGATTTAAAGCTGTACTTCTTTTAACTTTTAAAACTAATAATTTATCTTTTGTTTGTTCTAATTTTTCTTGCGTTTCTTTAAAATTATTTTCAATATCACTAACTTCTTTTGTTAATAAATCTATTTGTTTTTGAATATTTAATTCTTCTTCTTTTAAATTAAGTAAATTAGTATTAATATGTTCTTTATTTACTTCATATTTTTGTCTTTCTAAAGTTATTCTTTTTTCGCTTTCATATTCATATATTTTAGCTTCAATATCTCTTAGATTATCGTGTTTTTTATTTATTTGTTCTTCTAATTCTAATGAATTTAATCTTAATCTTTCTAAATGAGCATCTAATTCATTATTTTTCGTTTGATTTAATTTATTTTTTAAACTATTTATTTCTTTTTCTAATAAGCTATATTCCCCATTTATTTTCGTTATATCTTCGACAATTAAAGCAATATCAATATTTTCTAATTCTTCTTTTAATTTTAAATATTTATGAGCTTCTTCACTTTGTTTTTTTAAAGGATCTACTTCTTTAGCTAATTCATCAATAACTATAGATATACTTTGTAAATTATCTTTTGTTTTTTCTAATTTTTTTAAACTTTCTTCTTTTCTTCCTTTATATTTGAGAACACCCGCGGCTGATTCAAAGATAGATCGTCTGTCAAGAGATCTACTATTAACAATGTCCGTGACATTACCTTGGCTAATGATATTAAAAGCATTAGCCCCAGCTCCACAGTCGATAAAAAGATTCGTAATATCTTTTAAACGAACTCTATTATTATTTATATAATATTCATTTTCACCCGTGGCATAAACAATTCTTTTTATTTCTAATTCTTGATAATCACTATTTAAATAATGATCAGTATTATCAAAGGTTAAAGCCACATAGGCTCTTTTTAAAGCTTCTCTTGAAGAAGAACCAGAGAAAATAACATCACTCATGGAATTTTGCCCTCGAAGGCTTTTGACGGATTGTTCACCTAAAACCCAGCGAACTGCATCAACAATATTACTTTTACCTGAGCCATTAGGACCAACAATACCAGTTATTCCTGGATTTATTTCTAAATCTATTTTATCGGCAAAAGACTTAAAACCTTGGGCTCTTATTGCTTTTAAATACATAAAGGCCTCCTATTTCGCACTTTTAAAGTAGGCATCTTGGGCCGCTTTTTGTTCAGCTTCTTTTTTACTATGGCCTACCCCTTTACCATATATAATATCATCAATTTTAACCACAACTTCAAATGTTTTTAAATGAGCTTGCCCATATTCATTAATAACTTCATATTCTAAAGATTTACGATCAGTTTGCACATATTCTTGTAACATCGTTTTATAATCAGCATTAAAATTAACATCTTTATTTATATAAGGAATAATAATATCTTCAATATATTTTTTAGCAACATTAAAACCTTGATCTAAATATATAGCTCCCACGATTGCTTCAAAAACATCAGCAATAATTGTCTCATTTAAATTATGTTTTTGGCCAACCCCAAGTTTAATATATTTCGGATAACCTATATCATAAGCATAAGTAGCTAAAGCTTTTTCACAAACAAAAGTAGCTCTTTTCTTAGTCATTTGTCCTTCTTTATAATCTGTATGTAAATAAAAATATTCACTTGTAACTAGTTCTAATACTGCATCTCCTAAAAACTCTAATCTTTCATAATTTTCTAATCCTTTATGTTCATTAGAATAACTACTATGAGTTAAAGCCATTTCTAATAAGACTTTATTTTTTAATTTAATATTATATTTTTCTAAAAAATCCATATTTATCAAATCCATTCTTTATACATTATAACAAAGAATTAAGGGTTTGAAAATATGGAATAATTTCAAAATATTATCCAATGAAAATTGGCTTTTCATAGCTTCCCTCTCCTTCCAAATATTTTACCGTGGATTTCAGATAGAAGGACGGCCGTACGCCAAACGCAATGTTGTTGACAAGGTAGTCGAGCACGCCGCCATAGTGGCCATCGATGTGGACAAACAGCGCAATAGCGGAAAAGTCCGAAGAGCGGGAAATAGTCCATTCATAAACGGCATTATATAGCCAATTCGCACTTATATTTGCATCCTTATTATAAGAAAATAAACTTGTTTGCCAATTATCTTTACTTGCTGCAAAGCCATAGTCTGAGGCATACATTAATCCTACTTGGGCATTCACTGTCTTGGTTGTTGTTTGATAATCTCCTGTTGTACTGTTACCCATTTCGACTGTAAACACATCTTTGGCTGGTTTGTTAAATTCACTATATGATAAACCTGCTATGTTCCATGTTACTGTTTCTATTTTATCTTTCCATGTTGTACTTCCTATTTCATCTAATTTTGTTAAATA
>CANRDD010000062.1 GCA_947629305.1 uncultured Bacilli bacterium
TTAACTTATTATATTTACTAATTTTTTAGACTATTTTAATTTTTAAATCGTTAGTGATAATATCGTTAAAATTAACAATTATAAAATTTGTACTTTTTTTATGATTACCTTTAAAGTTTTCTCTTAAAAACGTTTCATCTAATTGCCCTTTATTATTTTTATTTACTATAAAAGGATTTTGATTTTGTTTTAAGCATTCAATTATTCTATGTCTCATAAAGTATGATGTTTTTAAACATACTCCTGTTTTTTCTGCACATCTTCTTAAGGATAAGCAATCTACAAAACATTCAACATATTTTAACCATTTTTCTTTTTCTAATTTAGTTGTTGCAAATATAGATTTTGACTTTGATGTAAAAGCTACCCCACAATCATTACATCTATATCTTTGCATTTCTTTATAAAAACCTAATTTAACTATATTTTTTGAATGACATTTATAACATTCATTTATTTTACATTCATTAAATTCAAATTCATTATTTATTATTGTTCTCAAATATTCTAATAATTCATATTTTTCTTCTTTTGTCATATTTGTTATCTTATCTATTACTTCATTCATTTCTATCATCTCTTTATTATTATAATATCTTTTATCTCTTTAATCAATACGGTCTAACATAGATAGCAATCTTTGCTTTAAAATGTAATTTTTTAAAATATAATATTTTTATGAGTATTATTAATAAATTTAAAACTGAAAAAGAATTATTAGAATTTTACCTTAAAAATAAATATTTTACCCTTAAATGTATCTTTAATGATTATTGGTATGAGTTTTTAAAGTTTGCTGATAAAAGTGACTTAAATGTTCACTCTGTTGTTAAAACTCCTTTTTTAGGTTGTTCTACCAATCGTTCTCCTAATTGTGGTACTATGATGGATTTTGTTTATTCTTTTACTTGAATGAGTTTGTATTTATGAAAAAAATAATCCAAAAGAAATGGAATTTATTTGTTTAAAATGTAAAACTAAAGAAAGGATTCCGCACGAAGTAGTAGAATTTTTAGATGAAACTGACCTAATTGGAGTTGATACTTCTATTTCTCCTAGATTTGACTGTCAGAATTGTTCTGGAAAAATGGTACCTATCTACTACATTGGCATAAATGGTAAAATTTACGAATATAAAGAAGATTAATTAACTTACTTTTAAATTAAAAACTAGGTTTTCTTTTAATTTGCTTAATTTCAGATTTTTAAACTAATGTTTGTTACTATTTTTCTAAATGAATTTTCCTATAAGATAATTATGTAGAATTCTACATAAAGATAAAAAAGACCAAATATTGGTCTTTATTCACCCATCATTTCGAGAAGTATAGCTTTAACTTTATCTAAACTTAAAGATGCATTTCCAATTAAAAAGCCATCGACATTTTTTATTTTCTTTAATTCTTTAATATTATTATCATCGACACTACCCCCATATAATACTTTTAAGGATGTATCATATTTTTCTTCCGTGATATCTTTGATAAATTGGGTTGTTTCTTCTATTTCTTTGGGATCAGGCCAAACTTTTGTCCCAATAGCCCAGATAGGTTCATAAGCAATAATTATATTATCTGTAGCAACATTATTTAATACTTCACTAATTTGTTTTTCTAAAACCATATAAGTATTCCCATTTTCATGATCTTCTAAAGATTCGCCAATACAATAAATAACTTTTATTTTACTTTCCCAAGCATTATTAATTTTATTAATAAAATCAATATTTATTTCATTTTTATATTTTCTTCTTTCACTATGACCCACGAGAGTATAGGCTACCCCAAGAGATTTTAAGGCTTCTGCTGTTACTTCTCCTGTTATGGTTGTTTCATTAAATGAACTAATATCTTGACTTCCTAATTCATAACTCTTAGATTTAAAAAGAGGTAAAAAAGGAAAAGGAGGAATAAATATTGTTTTAACAAAGGAGCAAGAAAATTCTTCTAACTTTTGGCTATAAGCTTGATATTCCGAATAAGTTAATTTGTTTTTAAAATTACAAGCAAGAATTTTCATTATTTATCTAACCATTCCAAAGCTTCTAATTTTCCATCAGCAATATATTCTAGGGTTGCTCCTCCCCCGCTGGAAATAAACTTAAAGGCATCTTCATAACCAAATTTCTTAACACTACTTGCCGTATCTCCTCCACCTATATAAACATCTTTACCACTTTCTTTTAAGACTCTAAGTAATTCTTTTGTTCCTTCCGTAAATCTTTCATCTTCAAATTTACCACATGTTCCATTGACAAATATAATATTACTTTCATTAATATATTTTTGATATAAATCTATTGTTTTTAAACCAAGATCATAAATAGCTCCATCATCCATCGTAAAATCAACTGGTAAAACAATTTTTTCTTTATATTTAACCATTAAATCTTTTAATTCTTTTAATATTTCTTCATCATTAGTGGCTAAACTTTCCCCCACATTAGCACCTCTTGCTTTTAGAAAAGAATTAGCTATTCCTCCTCCTAATAATAAATAATCACATTTAGGTAAAAGAGTCTTAATTATTTTTAATTTATCATCAACTTTAGCTCCTCCCATAAAAACAGTGAATGGATGGGGTGTATCTTTAATTAATATATTTAAATTACTTAATTCTTTAGCTACTAAAAACCCAACAGCATGTGGTAAGAATTTTGCTATTCCCGCGGTTGATGCATGAGCTCTATGTAATGTTCCAAAGGCATCATTAATATATACTTCTCCTAAAGATGCCCAATATTTAGCTAAATCTAAATCATTATTACTTTCTAATTTTTCAGGATAATCCATATATCTTGTATTTTCTAATAATAATACTTCACCATTTAAAGCTTCATCAACAATTTTCTTTACTTCATCCCCATAACATTCATCAACAAATTTAACAGGAACTTCTAATAAATTAGCTAGTTCTTGAGCTACATACTTTAAAGTATTTTTTTCTTTATCTTCTTCACTTTTAATTCTTCCTAAATGACTTAATATACATATACGACAATTATTATCTAATAAATACTTTAAAGTAGGAATAGTTTTAACTATTTTTGAATTATCACTAATAACATTATTATCCATAGGTACATTATAATCTAATCTTATAACAACTTTTTTATTTTTTAAATCTATGCTATCTATATTTTTCATAAGTTAGCCTCCTATAATTAATATAACAAAAAAAGAATAAAAATACATCTATTCTTTTTTTATTTGACATTAACTTGATATTTCTTTTTTATTTAAATTAATACCATCAATACTAGTTTCATAAAGCCAATTTTTTAAATCAGAGTTATCACCTGTTTCATAAAATTTAATAAGTTTTTCAAAAAATAAAGGTTGATTTTCTTGAGATATAGTTATTATTCCACAGCCATTATCTATCATTATTTTATTTGCAAATAACATAGCAACTCTTTTATTACCATCAATAAATATTTGTCTTCTCATTATCCAAAGCATTACTTCTATAGCTATTTCTGTCATTGTTTTTTCAGGTTGATTTAATAATTCTTGTAATTCTTCTTTTATTTGACTTTCTATAGGGAATTGGGGCTTCCAAGATGTTCCTCCTATATTTACTGTCGTACTTCTTATTCTTCCTAAATCTTCTTCTAAAACTAATTTATCACAAGTTAATTTATGCAAATGACATATAACATTAAAATCATAATCAATATGATCATTTTCAAGAATAAACTCCCAAGAATATTTTAAATTATTAATAGCAATTATATTATCAACTGTAAGACCATTAACAATACCTCCATCATATATTGCTTGTGTTTCTGGATAAGTAACACCAATTCCTTCTAAATTAGCACTTTTCCAAATATAATCTACTATATTTCTTTTAGCTACAAATACATTTTGTTCTCTTGTTAAATTAAACTTATTTTCCATTAATTTATCTCCTCGTATGTCGTTTCTTACGTAATCATATGTTCTTATATAAAAGACATTTGTTTTGTAATATAAATATAGCAAACTTTAAATTCTTTTGCAACTTTTTAGTTTAACACTTTAACTTATATTAAATCTTGATTATTATATATAAAATCTACTATATTAACATTCTTTATTCCTTTAACATTATTTTGTAATATTAAATCTAAGACAAATAAATAACGTGGATATAATTCTTTTATTTCAAAAAATGGTTTATATTCTCTTTCTTCTGTTTTACTATCATCAATATTTTTAGATACTTGAAGATAAAAATATTCATCTATATTCTTTCTAGCTATAAAATCACATTCTAAAGTACCTATTATACCAACACTTAAACTATAATCTTTACTTTTTAAATAATTATATAATATATTTTCTAAAATAGGACCATAATTAATACGATTATCGGTATTAAGAGCATAGTAAATACTTAAATCAGCAAGATAATATTTCTTTTCTCTATCAAGTATTCTCTTGGACTTTATATCAAATAATTCACATGAATATATTATCTTAGCCTTTTCTAATATTTCAATATAACTTTTAATAGTTCGTCTATCAACATTTATTTTTTCTTCTTTACATAAATAATTATAGATACTACCAACAGATATTTTAGTTCCAAAATTATTAATAATAAATTTTTGAATTACTTCAAATAATGCTTTATTTTTAATTTTTTTATGATTCTTTATATCTTTTTCTATTATTTGATTAATAACATTTCTAGTATATGTTAACTTATCTAAATAATTATCATAATTTAAAGAACCAGGAAAACCTCCATTTCTAATATATTCTTCAAATTCTTTATATATATTTTGATTAATATTTTTATTTAAATATTTTTTCATATCAACATATTCATAAAAATTAAGAGGTAATAATTCTATTTCTATATATCTCCCTGTTAATTTAGTAACTAATTCTCCAGATAATAAATAAGAATTAGATCCAGTTAAGAAAATAGAATAATTACCTTCTTCTCTATAAGAATTAATAAGAGATTCAAATCCTTTTACATTTTGAACTTCATCTATAAATATATATTTAAAATTATTATCTTTAATATAACTATCTATAACTTTTTCTAATTGTTTAGGTTTCTTTATATATTGATATTCTTTTTTATCAAGTTCAATATATATAATATCATTATCATTAATACCATTATTCTTTAATTCTTCTATAATACTTTTAAGATAATAAGACTTACCACATCTTCTTATTCCTGTTATAACTTTAATCATTGTATCATTATAAAAACCTCTTATTTTATTAAGATAATATTCTCTTTTATATATATTTTCCATGATTTAATCACCAGTTATAATTATATAATATATTATTAAAAAATTTAAGTTATCGACCAATTTTGATACTATATGTAGTAAAATTGGTCGATAACTCTAATATATTTTAAAAATAAGGGGCTGTCGCGAAATTAAATGATTAATTTCTTGACAGTTTCTTTTTTTTGGGCTTTACATAAGGAAATATTTC
>CANRDD010000063.1 GCA_947629305.1 uncultured Bacilli bacterium
CTAATCTTTATGATACAACTAAAAATAATATTTCAATGCACCTAAAAAATATTTTTGATGAAGGTGAGTTAGAAAAAAATTCAGTTGTTAAGAAATTCTTAACAACTGCTAGTGATGGGAAGAATTATAATGTTTTACATTACAATTTAGATGCCATCATCGCGGTTGGATATAGAATAAATTCTAAAAAAGCAACTGAATTCAGAATATGGGCAACAAAGATTTTAAAAGAATACATGGTTAAAGGATTTACCTTAAATGACGAAAGATTAAAAAATAATGGTGAAAACCCTTACTTTGAAGAATTACTTGCGAGAATCCGTGATATCAGATCTTCAGAAAAAATTTTTTGGAGAAAAGTATTAGATATTTATGCAACTTCAATTGATTATAACCCAAAGGATAAATTATCAATAGACTTCTTTAAAACTGTCCAAAATAAAATGCACTATGCAACACATGGACACACTGCAGCTGAAGTAATATTTTATAGAGTTGATTCGAAAAAAGATAATCTAGGTCTTACTAATTTTAAAGGTAATTATCCTACAAAGAGTGAGACAGAAATTGCTAAAAATTATCTAACAGAAGAAGAACTTAATGCATTAAATAGAATGGTATCTGCTTATTTAGATGTTGCCGAAATACAGGCCTTAGATAGACATCCAATGACTATGCAAGATTGGATAAACGAATTAAACTCATTTTTAAAAATGACAAGAAAAGATATATTAAAAGGATCAGGTGCTATATCTCATGAAAAAGCATTAGAAAAAGCCCATGAAGAATATGATAAATATATGGAAAAACATTTAACACAAGCTGAGCAAGATTATTTGGAAATGTTAAATAAAGAAGTTGAAGAAATAAATAAATAAAACAAAGTAGAAACTAAATAAATAGTTTCTCTTTTTTTCTTAAAGTATTATTTTACAATTTTTCTTCATAAGTTTTAAATAAAGGAGATCTATATGGATTCTAAGGATATTATGAAATATAAAGAAGTAAAATATAAGAATAAAGAAATATTGTTAAATGTAGCTCTTTCCTTAAATAAAGAGTTATTTGATAAAAATAAAATATCTTATAAAATGTTTAAATATACAGAAGAAAATATTTTAAAAGAATTAAAAACAGGAAATGGAAGTAGCATAAATGCTAATACATAATGATTAGAAAGGAGAAGAAAAATTGGATTTATATACTGTTCGAAAACAGTTAAATATGGGAATGTCCCTTACAAGTATAAAACTTCGCGTAACAGATTATGCAAGAGTATCAACAGATCATTTAGAACAAAAAAAATCTCTTCAAAATCAAGTAGAACATTTTGAACAATATATAAAAGAAAATCCCAATTGGATTTATATTAAAGGCTATGTAGATGATGGAATAACGGGTACAAGTGACATTAAAAGAAATAACTTTATGAAAATGATTGAAGATGCGAGAAGTGGTAAATTTGATTTAATTGTTACCAAAGAAATATCTAGATTTTCAAGAAATACTCTAGATAGTATCAAATATACAAGAGAACTTTTATCTTATGGGGTAGCTGTTTTATTTGTAAATGATAATATTAATACTGCCTTACCTGATTCTGAACTAAGACTTACCATAATGGCTTCTATGGCTCAAGATGAAATAAGAAGATTATCAGAACGGGTTAAATTTGGGATGAATCGCGCCATAGAACGAGGAGAAATACTTGGTAATGATTTACTTTATGGATATAAAAAGAATAAGGATACAGGAGCACTTATATTAATTGAGAATGAAGCTAAAGTAGTTAGAAATATATATGAACTTTATGCTATTGAAGAATTATCTTTATCAAAGATTGCTAAAATATTAAATGCCAACCAAAATAAGAAATGGTGTGTATCTACTATTTCAAGGATGATAGAAAATCCTAAATATAAAGGATACTATTGTGCTAGAAAATCGGAAGTAGTAGATTATATGACGAAAAGAATTAAATACTTTGAAAAAGATGATTGGGTTATCTATGAAGATAAAGAAAAAATACCACCCATAATAGATGAAGCCTTGTGGGAAAGAGCAAATAATAGACTAACATCAAGAAAAAAACAATTTAAGATAAGGGAAAAAAATAAAAGTATATATAAAAATAGATATCTTTATAGTGCGAAGATTTATTGCCAGCAACACAGTGTAGTTTTTCATAGAAGAAAGTTTAGAAAAAAGAATAAAGATATTACTTGGGTTTGTTCTGAATATTTAAAAAATGGTAAAACTACTTGTGATTCACCTAATATAAGAGAATCTGAATTAAATATTATTTTTAAAGATTTAATATCCAAACTCCAAATTAATTCTAAAGATATTATAAATATTTTAATGAATTATTATAAACATTTAGAAATAAATAATGGTATTAATGAAGAAATATCATTTAGAGAAAAAGAAATAAATAATCTATATATTAAAAAAGATAAGATATTAGAATTAAATATTCAAAGTAATCTTTCTAATGAAGAATTTTATAAAAAAAATAGTCAATTTAATAATAAAATAAATAATCTTACTAAAGAATTAAATAAATTAAAAATTGCTAAAGATAAATTAATGACAACTAATAAAACAAAAGAATTAGAAAATATCTTAAAATTAAAAGTTAATTCTAAATCAACAATAACTAAAATTATTAGTTCTCTTCTTGATCATATTGTTGTATCAAAAATAAATAATGATAAATATAATATGGAATTAAATATATTTTTATCTTACAAAGATAATAAAAATAATATACAACAACCAATTTTAAAAAGTAGTTATGTATTTAAAAGAGGATATGATACAAAAAGAACTAAAAGATATAAAGTCTATTACCAAGTAAATTGTTACTTTTGTCTATAATTAAACAAATATTTTTGCACTTAGTGACTTCTTTTTCTTGTACTATCATCAAATAAATTAACAAATTCTCCTGTTCCTCCAATAAAAGTACCAGATAAAGCTGCAAATTCAACCGCATAATTAGCATTAATTTGATCTAAATCAATATTATTATTCTTTAAAGCATTTAAGAAGTTTAATGCCGGCATTCCTGTTTGTCTTCCTACTAATATTTCTTTATTTAATAAATCATTTAAACTAAAATTATCTATTTTTTGTCTTGAAACAATAAATTGTCCATCTCTTTTTGTTAAACCTGCAAAAATTTGTAAATAATCTTTTTCTTGTTCTTGATAAACATATATAGCGGATTCTGCTCCCGCAAAACCTAGATCAACATCATTAGATAAAACCGCGGCACTAACTTTATCAGCTCCTGGGGTTAATATTAATTCAATATCTAATCCTTCATCTTTAAAATAACCTTTTTCTATAGCTACATAAAGAGGCGTATAAAAAGAACTATGGGTAACTTCGGCTAATCTAACTTTAATTAAATCATTATTATTCTCTTTTTTTAATGTTATTTTATATCCTAACCATATACATATTGTTAAAACTAACAAAGTAATAACACCTATTAATACTTTTTTCAAATATATCCCTCCTAATGGTAATATATTCTAAAAAAAATATTAAGTTAAAAAAAGAAAATCATTATTCTGATTTTCCTCTTACTAAACTTAAAGCCTTATCTTTACTCATACCATCTTTAATATAACCATTATATTCTTTACTTAAAGATTCTACTTCTTGAGCTTTTCTTTCAATATCTTTTTCACTAATACTTGTAAATACATCACTTAAATATTCACTTTGTTGCATAGGAACTCCATATTTATTACCTCGAAAAGTAAAAATGGTACATTCATATTTAGGGGTACGACTTTGAGCAACAAAGCTTAATAAATCGTGTAAACGAGCAGGTCCAAGCCAAGTAATTGTATAATTATCATAATCATATACAAAATTACCATATAGAAAATCGATAACAGCTTGCATACCTGGTTCTTCTTCTGGAGTTACATTTAAATAATACCTATAAGGTCTATCACCGTAAAAATAAACAGAAAATTGACCTGGTTGAATTACTTGATTATAAAGACTTGTACCTAATCCTTGTCCTTGATATTTTTCAACAGAATTAACCCATCTTGAACAAATAGTTCGGTTATAAATAGTATTTATAACTGCATAGGCATCTTCATAACTTTTACCTTGAGCTTCGGCTAAAGTAACACCAACAACAACTTTAAATTGATCCATAGTTAAATTATAATGTTCTAAAATCCAAGCTATCTTTTCATCATTAGTTTTATTTTGATCAATTAAACCTTGTCTCATTAATTCTACCGTTATAGAATCATTGATATTATCCATTAACTCTTGATTTTGCGTTATAGCATCTTTTATAGCTAGTTTAGTAGCATTATCCTTGACAATATTTTCACCTAAAGCATCAATAAAGTTTGAACTATTAAGTAATACTTCAGGTAATACTTGATATAAAGAATTATTATCATTAGATTTATCTTCTACATTATCAATTTCTTTTATATTCATGACAGGTTTATCTTCTAAAGAATAACTAGCTATAGCTATATCTTGATCTTCAACAATAGTATCTATAACTTTTTCATCATCATCAAAATCATCATTCTTTTTATATTTAGGTATTAAATCCATATATTTTGAAAAATTATAACCAGCTGTTGATAAAGCTATAGCCGTCGTTAAAACTAAACAACAAGCATTCCTTAATACTTCCTTAGAAGAATATCTTTTAGACATTTCTTTTCTAACTTTCCTAACAGTTTCAACATCGTACATATTTATTACCCCCTAATTTAATAACCAACGATATTAATTCTATCACAAAAATCAAATAATGTCAAATATAATGTATAAAATTATGTAAATATAAGTAAATTTATATCAAATTTTACTTATATATCAGGTGCGAAGTCTCGCATACACCCTAGCCAAGGAATATTGGCTTTTCATAGCTTCCCTCTCCTTCCAAATATTTTACCGTGGATTTCAGATAGAAGGACGGCCGCACGCCAAACGCGCCGCCGACATAGCTGTTGTCCACGCGGCCACTGGTGTTGACGAGCAGCGCATGAGCGGAACTGCCCGAAAAGCGGGAAATAGTCCAATCGTAAACGGCATT
>CANRDD010000064.1 GCA_947629305.1 uncultured Bacilli bacterium
ACGCCACTTTTCAAATAATGAAAAGTGGCATTTAAGACTCAACTTTTATATCTGTTTCCAAAAAGGGCAAACTCAAATTCTCTTATCTTTTTTAATCTAATAAATTTTTAATATTTTCATCTATTTCATCTTTTTTATTACTATCTTTATTATTATCTTTAGGTTCACTATTAACTACATAGATAGTTAAATCTTTAACTGTATTTAATAAAACATTTTCATGAGGTAATTGCATTCCTATTAAACCTACATTAACTTCTGAATTATAATATTCACTTTCTTCATCAACATATTTAACATTACAATTAAGACCATTATTTAAACAATAATTTTGGGCTTCTTTAACTGTTTTACCTACAAATGATGGTAATAAACTAGAATGAGGTTTACTTTTTTTACCTACACCTGGTTCTTTTACTTCATAATTTATATTAGCATTAAAACTAAATGTTTTTATTACTTCTTCATCTTCTAAATCTAATGTTTGTTTTAAAGCTTTTTTAATATCTTCTAATGAATCTTCATAATAACCTTGAGCAGATGTATAAGATTTAGAAGATGGAACATATACTCTTAAATTATATGTTTCTAAAAAAGCTTTATCTATACTAACTAATTCATCTTTTCTTAAAGCATTATTTAAAATCTTTTTTATTACTTCATAACCAGATAATATTTTATTTCGATCCATATTAATAATCATATTATTACTAACAGCATTTAATATTTTTTGAAAATCGGCAATAGAATTAAAACTTAAAACTTTACTAACTAATGCTTCAATAACTTGTTGTTGATGTTTAATTCGATCTAAATCTCCCCCTTGATATAAATATCTACATCGAGAATAAGCTAATGCTTCTTCCCCATTTAAAGTTTGATATCCTGGATCTAAATATATAATATCTTTTTTCCCTGTTTTTCGATCACTATTTTGTTCACAAAATTTACCATTACAATTAATATTTAAATTATTATGATGATTATAATCTGGTTTTTCAACATCAACATTTATCCCATCAACCGCATCCACTAAGTCAACAACCCCTTTAAAATTAATTTTAGCATAATAATCAATTTTAATATCTAATAAATTACTAACAGTATCTATCACACAATTAGTACCTTTACTAGCCGCGGAATTAATTTTAGCATAAGTATTATTTTTACAAGCAATAGGAACATATGTATCTCTTGGAAAACTAACCATTGTTGTTCTTAATGTATTAGGATTAAAAGCTACAAGTAATAAAGTATCTCCATTAAAAGCCGCATTTTCTTTTAAACCATTCTTTTCACTATCAACACCCATGATTAAAAATGTTAAAGGATCTTTAAAATCTTTATTACTAACATCTACTGTATCTTGATTAACTAATTCTTTTGTTAAAGATTTAACTATTTTAGTTTCATTAGAAATATTTTCTAATCCTTCTTCATCTTTAACCATATCAATATAATTACTAGGAACAAAAGCTGCTTCTATTTTCTTTTCTTTTAATTCTTTTAACATATATATATAATCTTCATAATCTTTAATATTATTAGTTAAATTTTCTTTTTTATATAATTCTTCGGCAATAACAAAACCTTCTGTATCATTTTCATCATTAATTCTTCCTATTACCCCATTTTGACTTAATACGGTATCATTTAAAGTTATTAAATAAGAAGTATAATTTAATTTTTCTTTTTCTCCTAAATTTGAAATAAAACTATTTATAGGTGTTAAAAAATAATTACTTAACCAAAATAAAGAAATAAATACTAAACAAATAAGAGAAGATAAAAAGAACTTAAAATATTTCTTTTCAAATATATGTAATAAATTCTTAAAGATATATATTAAAAAATATAAAAGAAAAAAACCTAAAATAATTATTCTTAAGATATTTTCTATATTATTTAAAGCTAAAATATTTTTAGCAAAGTAAAGAAAACTTACTAAATATGTAAGAATTAAAAAATAATATGGATAACGAACTATAGGTTTAACTCTTCTTAATTTTTTCTTAATATTTTTCATACTTCTTTATTATTATTCTCCCTTTTTATATTCTGTTACATACATATATTTATCTTTCTTTATACAAGTTACTATTCCTTTATGATCATAACCTAAATCAGTTTCATAATCCCAACTTAAAGTAATATCATAACTAGGATATTCTTCTTCATTTAAAGTATACTTATTTTCTTTTACTTCTAATATATCAATAGATTTAACTATAGGTAATTTATTCTTTCGATTACTTTTAATAACGACATTTTTATAAATAGTATCTGTTGCATTTAATTTAAAATTACTTCTAGCATCTGGATAAACATATTCTATGGCACCAACATCATATTTATTTACTTTATTATCTAAAGTAAATAAATCAATAATAAATAATTTAGCTATAGAGCTAGCATATTTTTCATCATTAATAGGATTTTCTTTTAAAACTTCTTTTAATTCTTGATAATTATCTTTCATTAATTTAGTATCTCGATCATCTAAAGTATATTCAAAACTATTAATAGAATCTATAACTTGCGCTTCTTTAATATTTTCTTTTAGGAAAAAGTTTTTTCCTAAAAGAATTAAAACAATAACTATAAATATAAATGTTATTAATTTTAACAATACTTTATATTTTTTCCGCATTTTATTCCTCACTTATATTAATATTACTTAAAAGATTATGAACTATAATAGAATTAGATATATCTAATTTTTCTTCAGCTTTTCTTGTTAATTCTTGTAAGTAACTATCTTCTATTATTATGGACTTATCAAAGGTTTTATATTCTTCAGTTGAATTATTATAATAAAATTTATTAGTTAAAATATTACCATTAGGAAATACAATATAATTATCTTTTTTACTATTAAAGATATCTGTACCCATTGTATATTTATTATAAAAACCAAACATATTTAAAATAGTTGGAGCAACATCATACATACCCATGTAATAATCAATAGTTCCTTTAAAGATTTTTTGTAAGTCTTTATTCTTTGACCACATAATTAATGGTGTTTTCTTATTTAATTCATGAGCATAATAATCATATTCTTGATATTCTGGATCTCCTTCTTTATATACTTCTCCTGTTTCTGGATTTAAATTATATAAATAATTCATTTCACTTTGTCTTAGTTTAGCATCATGATCACCATAGAAAACAAATAAAGTATTATCAAAGGCACTTGATTCATTTATATAAGAGATAAAATCACCTAAAGCACTATCGGCAAAGTTAGCACTCTTCATATATTCACCAACAGCTGATGTATCTAAGTAATTAGATGTTTTAGTTATCGTTAAACCAGTTTGTTCATCTGTTTGGGTATAAGTTGTAGATAAGTCTAAATCAGAATACATAGATGCTATTTTAAATGGAGAATGGTTAGATAAAGTAATTACTGTTCCCATGTAATTTTCATATGTTTTATCAATATTTTCCATTATTTTAATACCTTGAGCAAAGAATAATTTATCACTAATACCAAGATTAATACATTCTGGATTTTCATATTCTTTACAATGACTATCATTAAAGGTAAAGGATTCTTTAAAGAACATTCCTTCATAACCTAACTGAGGATGAACTTTATTACGATTCCACATAGCTGGTAAATTACCATGCATACTATATATATAATAGTTTCTTTCTTTTAAATATTTAGGAATAGTTAAATAATCACGATCATAATATAACGTAAATACTGTGCCACTGGCAGCGGGTAATAAACCAGTTAAAAGAGTAAATTCTGTATCACTTGATGTTCCTGTGCTAACTTGAGGATAAAAATTCTTAAAGAACATTCCTTCTTGAGCTAACTTATTTAAATTAGGTGTAACTTCTCTACCATTAAAACTTTGATCCATTAAAAAGGTTTGCATTCCTTCCATATGAACAAAAACAATATTATAACCTTTTAAAACACCTGTATATTTATTATTTTTATGTTCAGGAACACTAGCAAAATAATTATTAAATTGTTCTAAAGCTTCTTCATAACCAAATAAACTATTAATTCTTGGTGTTAATGTTTGAATTAAATCATTAAATTGATACATAATAAGACCAAATCTTTCAACAATATAGATTCGATTCCATTGCTTAGCAAGACGGCTGTAGTCTGTACCTGAGGCTACACCAAAACTATAACCTAAACAAAGAGCGCCAACTATTAAAGTGGAAGCTACCATTTTTTTGCCTTGTTCAAATTTTTCAATGTAATAATAGTAATTAGATTTAGTTAGTATATGATGAATTAAATAAAATATAATGGGAATAAAAACATACATGATATCAATAAAACGAAGTTTATCAAAGATAGATCCCGCGACTGTTTCTACTTGGCCAACAGTTGCTAAATCACCAAAAGATGCAAATGATGTATAAAATGTATAATATATAGAATTAACAATATCCATGATAGCAAAGATAATTGACCAAATAAAATAATATTTAAACTGATTATGAGGCTTAATAAAATAGCCAAAGGATGCCACAACTAAAATAAGACCCACATCCGTGATAAATGGTTTAAAAGATAAACCATCATTTATGGTAAAACTACGAACAAAAATTGTCCCTAAAATTGTTAAAATAACAAAACTTATAAATAATCTATTTGTAATAATATAATCAACTGTTTTTTTTCGACATTTATTTAAAAAATCTGAAATATTTTTTTCCATGTTATACCTCTTCATGGTTAATTATAGCAATTTTTAGGCTATTTGACAATATTTCATGAAATATCCTTGCATTCTTGTCGATTATTTGATACAATTTGTTTATCGCAGGTGTAGTACAGCGGTTAGTATGCGACCTTGCCAAGGTTGAGACGGCAGTTCGATTCTGCTCACTTGCTCCAGT
>CANRDD010000065.1 GCA_947629305.1 uncultured Bacilli bacterium
CGAACCCCCAACCTACTGATTACAAGTCAGTTGCGCTGCCAGTTACGCTATGTCGGCAAAAAAAATGGTGGGCGATAAGGGACTCGAACCTTTGACCCTCTGCTTGTAAGGCAGATGCTCTAACCAACTGAGCTAAGCGCCCGTCTAAAACGAAAGATATTTTCCGTTTGACAAGTCTAATTATACTATAAAACTTTTTATTGTGCAATATTTTTTCTAATTTTTTTTACTAATTTTTATAATAAATTATGTTCTATAATTATATTTAAATATATTTTATTTAAATGTTCAGTTAAAATACTCATTAAATAATATCTATTTGTTTTTAATAAACTAATAACTTCATATATATTGGTATCTTCACTTATTATATCTACTTTATCTCCTACTTGGGCTTTAAATGGACATTTAACGATTAAATAATCTATTTCATCATCAATAATTAATGCTTCTTTATTATTAATAACTACTTTATTTAAAGCCTTGGTAATTCCATCTTTATATCCTATAGGTATTATAGCTAAATCCATTTTTTCTTTTGTCCAATAAGAACGACCTACTAAAGTATTTTCTTTGGCTATAGCTAAGCTCATAATCTCTGATTCTATTCTAAAAACTAAATTTAAATTAATATTAGGAAAAAGTAAATTATTATATTTTCTTTCAATACTTTTTATTTTCATATTATTAACAAAATTTTCTTCAACATTTTCTTCTATTCCAAATAAACTTAAATCAAATCTTAAAGCATTAATATCTTTATTTTTACGATGATACATACAAGGTTCATTAACATGAATTATTAAATTATCTTTAGGTATAATACTAATTATATTTAAAAAATTATCATAAGCTTCATAATAATCATCATCAATAATTCCATATGTTAAAAACTCTGTATATACTCCTTTTAAATTTAAAAAAGAACAATTATTAATAATATCTAAAGCTTTATTTACTTCTTCTTTATTTTTTAAACCTATTTTATTAGTACCATTATCTATTAAAAGATGAATATTTAAAGAATCTTTTAAATTTAAAGAACTAATTTTTTCTAAATTATTAATATTACTAATAGTTATACTAATATTATTAACTGATGCATCATAAATATTTTCTTCAGTTATATCAAAATTAATCAATATAGGTATATTATGATTTATTTTTCTTATTTCTAAAGCTTCATTTAATGTTGAAACATATATTAAATTAATATTATTCTTTTCTAATATATCAATAATATTATAACCTAAACCAAAAGCATTATTTTTTAAATTAGCTAAAAAATACTCATAATCACCATAAGTATCAGTTAAAATATTAATATTATTTTTTAATTTATCTAAATCTATCAATATATTAGTTTTATTATTCATTTTCTAACCCTCGCCTTTTAATTATATCAAAAAAACTTGCAAAATAAAACAGAATATGCTAGTTTTAAATGGGATAAAAAGAAAGGAAAAGATGCATAAAAACATACAAGTTGATGAATATCAAGAAAAAGCCATTAAAACTTTGGATAATACCCTGCTAATCGCTGGGGCTGGAGCTGGAAAAACCTTTACTATTAGTCAAAAAATAAATTATTTAATATCATCATCTTATTATGAAGAAAAAGATATTTTAGTTATATCCTTTACTAATAAAAGTATTGAAGATTTGAAAAAAAAAATTAATTATAAAGTAGATATTTATACTTTTCATAAACTAGCAATGCAAATATTAAATGATTATCATCTAAATTATCAAATTACTTCTAAAGATACTTTATATTATATTACTAATGAATTTTTTCAAAGTTTAAATAATGAATCTTTAATTAAAGAAATATTATTATATTATAAAGAATATGATTATTTTTCTTTTTTAAAAACATATAAATATCAAGATTTATTAAAAATAATTACAACCTATATTCATTTATATAAAACTAATCTAGGTACTATTTCTAATATTAAAAATATAGCTTCTCTTAATTCCTTTTATACTAAATTAATTATTATAATTATGAATCTTTATCATAATTATTTAAATGAAAATAATGAATTAGATTTTGATGATTTAATTATCAAAGCCACAAATACTTTAAATAAGTTTTATAAATATAAATTAATTATTATTGATGAATTTCAAGATACATCTTTTTTAAGATGGCAACTTATAGATAAACTATTAAAATTAAATCAAGCCAAAATCTTCGCGGTTGGTGATGATTTTCAGTCTATATATCATTTCTCTGGTTGTAATATTAATTTATTTTTAGATTTTAAACAAATAGTTCCTGATGCTAAGATCTTAAAACTTAAATATACTTATCGGAATAGTCAAGAATTAATTAATATTGCGGGTAAATTTATTTTACAAAATAAAAAACAAATTAAAAAAATATTAATTAGTCATAAAAGTATACCTAAACCTATTATCTTTAAATATTATTTTCAAAAAAGAAAAGTATTTATAAAAGTAATTAATAATTTATTAAATAAATATCAAGATATTTTAATTTTAGGAAGAAATAATAATGATATATATGAATATATTAATAATGATTTTAAAAAAGAAGAAGATTATTTAATATATAAAGGAAAAAAATTAAGATATTTAACTGTTCATAGCGCTAAAGGATTAGAAGCAGATGTTGTTGTTTTAATTAATTTAGAAAATAAAAGACTAGGTTTTCCTAATCAAATAAAAGATAATATAATTTTACAAGAAATAAATGATTTAAAAGATAATTATTTATATGCTGAAGAAAGAAGATTATTTTATTGTGCATTAACAAGAACTAAAAATGAAGTTATATTATTAACTCCATATAGGCATAAATCTATCTTTGTAAAAGAAATAAAAAAGTATTGTTAATCCTTTATTAAAGGATTAACATGAATAACAGTTAAATAAACTTCTGGTACTTTTTCATTTATTTCTTTTTCTAAAGTGTCCGCAATAGCATGGCTTTCAAAAGTAGCTAAATTACCATCAACAAATATACTAAATGATATTTGATAACGGTATCCAATGGGTGTCGAATTAAAATGATCAACTTTTTTAACCTCAGGATGATTAGCAATAATTTCTAAAACTTTATTTTTAGTTTCTTCATTAATTGATTTATCCATTAAAACATCATAACTATTCTTAAATATTTCTATTCCACTTATAAAAATCCAAATAGCAATAATAATACCCATCATTCCATCAAAAAAGAAATAACCTTTTTGACTTAATATAATAGCTATTAAATTAAAGAAAGTAATAACAATATCATTACGATGATCTTTATAAGCTGCTTTAATTAATAAACTATTATTTTTTTTATAATTAAATAAAGCATAAAAATATAAACCTAATTTAATTATAATAGTTACTAAACAAATAATTATTAACCAATAAGAATATATTAAAGTATTTTTATGAATTAAACCGATTAAAGAATCTTTAAATAAAGTTAAAGCTAAGAAAAACATAATAATACTTATAAAAAGAGAATAAATATATTCGGCTTTACCATGACCTAAATTATGATCATCATCAATTGGTTTACTAGCTATTTTACTACCAATAAAAGTCATTAAGGAAGAAAATATATCTGATAAACTATTAAAAGCATCCCCGATTAAAGCTTCACTATTAGTTAAAAAACCTCCAAGAGCTTTAATTATAAATAAAAAAAGATTACCAATAATCCCTAGAATACTGACAATTTTCATTGATTTAAACTTATCCATTCAAAAACCTCTTTTCCTTTAAAAATAGATTTGTTATAATTGATTTGGGTCCCCATAGTTTAGTTGGATAAAACAAGCCCCTCCTAAGGGTTAGAGCGGGAGTTCGACTCTCCCTGGGGACGCCATTTTTTTATTTTAAGAAAAACTAAAGTAAAATTAATTACTTTAGCGTTGAATTATAAAAAAGTTTAAGAAGAACAGAAATGTTGCACCAATGGAAAGAGGTACTTTATAACAAGCCATCTCTTTAACCGCGGCAACTTTATCTAAGGATGAAACAAGGAAGCTTTCTTTATATTTAGGCCATACTTTTGAAGTAGGAAACATATGAGAAGCTATAATATTTTCACTAAAATTATCTAAAGAAAAATAATTTTGAGCTTTCTTCGCAGCTACAAGGGGATGATTAATAAACTGTATTCCCTCTACTTCATTATCCTTAAAAAAATCATGTAATAAAGCTGCTCTAGTTGTTTCATATGTTCTCTTCAAATGGAAAAAATCACAGACTAAATAAGTTAATTTAGCTACATGAAGACTGTGGTCTAATCTTGTTATCCCATGATGTACTTCATATTTTAAAGCGATGAATTCTTCATGCTTTAAAATATCATTCACAATTTTATTAAATTCTATTTCTTTATTTAATGTCATTTCATCCTCACACTATTACATTATAGCACAATTTATTCTAAAATAGAATTATTTTTCACCTAATTTTGATATAATTATGTTACAGTTCAGTCAAGAAATAATTTTTTTAATTTTTTATTTTGAGTTTGCCCTTTTTGGAAACAGATATAAAAGTTGAGTCTTAAATGCCACTTTTCATTATTTG
>CANRDD010000066.1 GCA_947629305.1 uncultured Bacilli bacterium
ATACCTCCAAATTCTTTATCAACAACATGGGTATTTCTAATATAATCAAGTAACGTTGTTTTTCCATGATCAACATGACCCATTATCGTAACTATTGGGGGTCTTTCTACTAAATCTTCTTCTTTATCAATAATTTCAAATTCTTCAAAATTAGCAACATCTTGAGTTTCTTCTCTTTTTAAAGTTTTATGATATTCTAATGCTACTATTTCCGCATTTTCAAAAGATATTTCTTGATTAATAGTCATCATTAATCCTAAAGACATTAATTTTTTAATAATATCTGTTACTTCAATATTTAAACCTTGGGCTAAATCTTTAACCGTCATCCCATTTTTATAAACAACCGTTAATTCATTTTGATCATTTTTCATTAACTTATGTTTATTTTTATACATTTGTTTCTTTAAGACATTATAATCACTTTTAGATGTATCTTTTTTCTTTAATTTTTGCGTTACAACATCATTTTTAGTTTCTCTTGCAAAACTACTAGCTGTTAATATTTCATCTACTTTATCATCAATTTCTTCTGATTCTTCATAAGTTATTTCTTCATCTGTACTAATTAAATTAATGGTATTATCTAACATAATAATATCATCATCACTTAATTCATCATCTCCAGATGTAACTTTAATACTTAATTCATGACATTTCTTTAATATTTCCGCTACTGATAAATTAACATCTAAAGCATATTCTTTAACTGTCATAACTTATTCCTCCTTTATTACTTACATTTTATTATATTTTCTAATTCTCTATATATTTCTTCTGGTATTTCTACTCCTAATATTTTTTCTAATACCTTGGATTTAGAAGCTTTATCTAAAACTTCTAAATCCCTTTTAATATATGCTCCCCTTCCATTCATTTTACCAGTTAAATCTATTTTAACTTCTCCTTCTGGAGTTCGGCATATTCTAATTAAATCTTTTTTTTCACATTTTTCTTTCGTTATAACACAACTACGCATAGGTATTTTTTTTACTTTCATCATTATTTATTACCTGTTTTATTTATTTCTTCCATTGTTTTAACTTCTAAATGATATTTGGTAAGTTTACTAGCTAATTTAATATTACTACCTTTTTTACCAATAGCTAAACTTAAATTATCTTCATTAACTACAACTAAAGCTTCTTTTTTACTTTCATCTAATATACTAACAATAACATCTTTAGCTGGTGTCATCGCATTTTTAATAAATTCAACTGGATCACTATTATAAAGAACTAAATCTACTCTTTCATTACCTAATTCTTTTAATATACCCGCGATTCTTGAACCTTTTTCGCCAATACAAGCCCCAATTGGATCTACTTTCTCATTAACAGAATATAAGGCTACTTTACTTCTAATACCTGGTTCTCTAACAACAGATTGTAAAATAATCGTACCATTTGCTAGTTCTGGTATTTCATGTTCAAATAATCTTTTAACAAAACCATAATGTTTTCTTGATAATTTAATAACAGGTCCTTTAGCACCATTTTCGACTTTCGTAATATAAACTTTAATATTAGAACCCATTTTAATAGTTTCTCCAGGAATTATTTCAGATTTAGGTAATATACCTCTTGTTCTACCAAGATCTATATAATAGTTACTTACATCTTCCATTGCAACCATTCCTAGCATCATTTCATATTGTTTATCGGCAAATTCTTCAATAATACTTTGTTTTTCGGCTTCTCTTATTTTTTGTTTTACCACTTGTTTAGCTGTTCCCGCGGCAACACGACCAAAATCCTTTGGCGTAACTTCTTGTTCAATTGTTTCTCCAACTTTAATTTTAGGTGCTATTTTTATCGCATCTTCTAATAATATTTGGGCATCTCTATTAATACTTGGTTCTACTTTAACTGTATTACCTTCTTCATCTACTTCTTCTTTACCATCATCATATTGATCAACCACAACAAAATAAGAATATACTTTAATATCTCCTGTTTCTCTATTAATATTTACTTTAACATTAGTTTTAGAATTAAAATTCTTTTTATAAGCTGTTTGTAAAGCTACTTCTAAAGCTTCAAATATAACATCTTCACTAATATTTTTTTCTTCGACAATTGTTTTAATTGCTTTAATTAATTCTTTACTATTCATTATTATCCTCTTTCCTTACTAATTACATCTAATATATAACTTTCTTCGGTAATATTCATTTGATCAACAATTGGATCAACTTTATGAGTTGCTTCAACGATTGTATCTAAATCAATACCTCCTACTTTATCTAAGACTACAGTTAAAAAATTATATTTTCCTTCTTTTCGAAAACTAACTTCATCAACAATAATCTCATCTTCTTTAAATTCTTCTTGTAATTTAATTTTTAATTTTTCTAAATTCTCTTTCATATTCACCTTCATATTAATAATAAAAGTGGGATTTTCTGCCCACTTATATCTGCTAAAAGTATTATAACATATTCTTTTTTTAAAAAAAAGCCTAAATTTTTCTTCATTATTTTTATTTTTTTAATACTCTTTCTAAAAATATTTCATTATTTCTAACATATCAGCAAGTTCTTCCAAAAAACGATGGGTACCTCAGGCGAGATGTATTCTCACATACTAAGTATGCTTACTGGCTATGCCAACACATCGTTATTCCCTCACAAGTATCCCATCTACAAATATATTATAATACAAAATCGCATATTATTCATAACTTTTCATTTTATAAATCCTTTAAATAATTATAAATATCCTTATCCAATATTTTATTTATAAAATTATCTAACTTTTTATATGGTATAATGTTTGCTCTTTTTTCACCATTCCAGTTTGTACCAGTCTGACTAGTAATAATTCTTGTTTTTACTTCATTTTCAAATGGATAGTAACTAATATCATATTTATTTAATAAATAATTGTGAACAATATTATAACTATAATATAAATCCTTTTTAAAATTAGAGTAATCAGTTGCTTTTATGTAATTCTTATCAAAAAAGGAATTAAAAAAAATAAAATCAGTAACTAAATGAAGAAAATACCCTTTTTCATAATCATCAACTATATTTTTATCATTCAAATATTCACTTAATC
>CANRDD010000067.1 GCA_947629305.1 uncultured Bacilli bacterium
CATGTTGATCATGGAAAAACAACGTTACTTGATTATATTAGAAATACCCATGTTGTTGATAAAGAATTTGGAGGTATTACCCAACACATTGGTGCTTATCAAACAAGTTATGATGGTCATAAAATAACATTTATTGATACTCCTGGACATGAAGCTTTTACCCAAATGAGGGCAAGAGGAGCAAGTATAACCGACATTGTTATTATCATTGTCGCGGCTGATGATGGAGTTAAACCACAAACAAAAGAAGCCATTGATCATGCCAAAGTTGCTGGTGTTCCAATTATTGTTGCCGTTAATAAAATTGATAAACCAGATGCGAATATTGACAGGGTTTTAACCGAAATGAGTGAAGCTGGTATTACGCCTGAAGTTTGGGGTGGGGATACACCATTTATTAATATCTCAGCCAAAACGGGGGAAGGTATTCCTTTATTACTCGAAACCATTTTAACGGTTGCCCAAATGCATGAATTAAAAGCTAATCCTAATCGTTATGCTATTGGAGCTGTTATTGAATCAAGATTAGATAAAAATATTGGTGGTATTGCTTCATTCCTTATTCAAAGTGGAACATTAAGAATTGGTGATCCTATCGTGGTTGGTTCATCTTATGCGAAGGTTAGAACCATGAAAAATGATTTAGGTGAAGCTATCGTGGAAGCTGGTCCATCAACCCCAGTTGAAATAACCGGTTTAACCCAAAACCCATCGGCCGGTGATAAGTTCATGGCTTTTGAAACAGAAAATGAAGCTAAACAAGTGGCTGATAAAAGAAGAGAATTAATTAAATTAAATGAAAATAAAAATGATAATATTTCTTTAGATGATTTATTTGCAAGAGTAGATGCTGGTAATAAAGAAATTAATATTGTTTTAAAAGCTGATGTTCGTGGTTCTGAAGAAGCTGTTAAAAGTTCTTTAGAAAAAATTACAACGAAAGATGTAGCAATTAAAGTTATTAGAAGTGGCATTGGTGCTATTAGTGAATCCGATGTTATTCTAGCTAGTGCTAGTAAAGCTATTATAATTGGTTTTAATGTCGTTGCCACAAATCAAGCTAAAGAAGTAGCTAAAGATCATGGCGTAGAAATAAGAAATTATACGATTATTTATAAATTAGTTGAAGATATGGAAGCTGCTATCAATGGTTTACTTGATCCTGTTTATGAAGAAAAAGTAATTGGGACAGCTGAAATAAGACAAATCTTTAAATTTTCCAAAATTGGAAATATTGCTGGTTCTTATGTAACTGATGGTATTATTAAAAATAATGGTTTAGCTAGAGTTATTCGTGATGGTATCGTGGTAGATAGTGAAGATACTATTAGTTCTTTACAAAGAGGTAAAGAAGCTGTTAAAGAAGTTAAAAAAGGTTTTGAATGTGGTATAACTTTAACTAATTTTAAAGATATTAAAGAAAATGATTTAATTGAAGTATATGAATTACATGAGGTAAAAAATGGCTAATCATAAAATAGAGAGAATAGCAAGTAATATAGCACAAGAAATAAGTAATATTATTTTAACTGAATCTAGAGATGAAATACTTAAAACCATAACTATAACAGGTTGTACTGTTACAAAAGATTTATGTTATTGTAAAGTTTATTTTACTTCTTTAAGTTCTTTAGATAAAAAAACAATAGAAAAAGAAGTAAATGAAGCATCTTCTTTTATAAGAGGTAGATTAAGTGAAAGAATAGATATAAGACATACTCCTGAATTAAAATTTATTTATGATGAATCTTTAGCTTATGGAGAAAAAATAGAAAATATAATTAAGGAATTACATTAAATGGATGGTATTATAGTTCTTAATAAAGAAAAAAATTGTACTAGTAGAGATGTTATTAATAAATTAAATCATATCTTAAATACTAAAAAAATAGGTCATACAGGAACACTTGATCCTATCGCGGAGGGTGTTCTTGTTTGTGCTATAGGTAAATATACTAAATTAGTTCCTTTAATTACATCTTATGATAAAGTTTATATAGCGGAAATTAAACTTGGTCTTAAAACAGATACATTAGATATAACAGGTAATATATTAGAAGAAAAAGATGTAAATATTCCTAAAGATACTATTATTAATACTTTTCATAATTTTCCTAAATCATATATGCAAACTGTTCCTAAATATTCTGCGATAAAAATAAATGGTCATAAATTATATGAATATGCTCGAAGTAATATTGATATAGAATTACCTAAAAGATTAGTTAATATATATTCTTTAGAATTAATATCTTTTCATAATAATATTATTAAATTTAAAGCTCATGTATCTAAAGGTACATATATTAGATCTTTAATTCAAGATATATGTTCTAATATTAATACAATAGGTACTATGTTATCTTTAACTAGAATTAAACAAGGTAATTTTAATATAAATAATTCTTATACTATAAATGATATTATTAATAATAATTATAAATTATTAAAAGTAGAAGAATTTTTAGATTATCCTCATTTATATTTAGATGCTATAACCTTAAAAAAAGTAAGAAATGGAGCTAATATACCTAATATAAATAATTATAAAGATAAAGTATTGTGTTTTTATAATAATAAAGTTATAGCAATATATATAAAAGAAAATAATTATTTAAAAAACTATATTCAATTATAGTTTTTTGTTTGCTTGTAAATATGTGTAAAATATGTAAAGCAATATAATTAGTACTTGCTTCGCACTATATATATATATATAATTATAGGTAGATAGGGTACTATGTTACTTTACACATTTAGAAATGAGGATTTATTTTATGAAAGAAAAAAAGAATTTAGGCTTAATTGTTGTAACACTTGGTGTAGTTTTTGCAGCCATCATAGGAGCAGCATTTGCTTATTTTACAGCTCAACTTGGAGATGGAGCAGAAACGGATATTAATGCTCAATCAGGAACAACAGAATCATTAATGTTTGAAAAGTCTGGTGATATTAGTATTACTGCCAATCAAACAGACTTTTATGAAGG
>CANRDD010000068.1 GCA_947629305.1 uncultured Bacilli bacterium
AATGCCTGTTGATGTTAGTGAAAATAATCATATGTCATTTGAATAATTCATCAGCACTTTTGTTCATAAGAGATAAAAATTATGCTCATTACTTGACTTTAACGAAACTTATGATATACTAAAAATATAGTTTTTTAGAAAAGGGGAAAGCCTTTGGAACACTATTTTACGAATGCAACCAATTTAAAAAGTGAGATAAAAATATTAAAGTATGAAAAAGATTATAAGTCTTTTACTTTTTTTAGTGATAATGGCGTTTTTGCTAAAGATAAAATTGACTATGGATCAGATCTTTTAGTTCAAACTATTTTAGCTAAAACAGGGAAAGTTGATCACATTTTAGATGTTGGCTGTGGCTATGGTTTTATTGGTATTGTTTTAAGTAAGTTTTTAGGTGTTCCTTTTACTGGTGTAGATATTAATAAAAGAGCTTTACATTTATGTGAAAGAAATATTAAAGAAAATAAAGTAAATGGGAATGTTTTAGAAAGTAATGGCTATCAAAATGTAAGGGATAAATATGATTTAATTGTAACAAATCCTCCAATTAGAGCAGGGAAAAAAATAGTCTTAGAATTTTTAGAAAATGCGGGAGATTATTTAGAAGATGATGGGTATGTTTGGTTTGTCATGCGAAAAGATCATGGTGTTAAATCTATCATGAAAATTTTAGAAAAAAAATATACTATAGAAGTAATAGAAAAAAGTAAAGGTTTTTATGTTGTAAAGATGAAAAAGATATTGACAAAACCGGATGGGTAATGTAAAATTTTAAATTGGTGGCATATTTATTTTTATAAATAAAAATAGTCTTAAAAATTGTGTTTGGGGTGATATCGTGGCTTATAAGAAGCATATGTTTGGCGACTATCGAGAAAGAAGAGATTTCGCTAAGACTAAAAATACTTTAGAACTAACAGATTTGTTAGAGATTCAAAAAAAGAGTTATCAAGAATTTCTTGATGTTGGAATTAAGGAAACATTTGATGACTTATTTCCTGTGGAAAGTTTTACAGGGAATATTACATTAGAATTTGGGGATTATTATTTTGATGAACCTCGTTATTCTATTAAAGAAGCTAAGGAAAGAATGGTTAACTATGCAGCACCACTTAAAGTGGAAGCTCGTCTTTACATTCATGAAACAGGAGAAGTAAAGGAACAAACTATATTCCTTGGAGATATGCCTTTAATGACTGAGGCTGGAACCTTTATCATTAATGGGGCAGAAAGAGTTATTGTTTCACAATTGGTTCGTTCACCAAGTGTTTATTTCAAAAGAGAAATAGATAAAAATGGCCGAAGAATTGTCAGTGGAGAGATTATACCTAACAAAGGTACTTGGCTTGAATATGAAACAGATGCCAGGGATGTTTTGTATGTAAGAATTGATCGAACAAGAAAAGTAACTGTTACAACATTACTTAGAGCTTTAGGTTTATCAAAAGATGAAGATATTTTAAGTGTATTTGGCGAAGATGAATATATTAAAAATACTTTAGAAAAAGATAGTACGAAAAATACAGATGAAGCTTTAATTGAAATATATGAAAAGTTAAGACCTGGAGAACCAGCGACTCTTGATTCAGCTAAAAATCAACTTATTACCAGATTCTTTGATCGATTCCGTTACGACTTAGCTAAAGTTGGACGTTATAAATTTAATAAAAAATTAAATGTTTTAGATCGTTTACTAGGAATGACTTTAGCAGAACCAATTATAGATGAAAATAATCAAACAGTTGTTGAAAGTAATACTTTAGTTACAAAAGAAATATTAGAAAAAATAAGACCGTTATTTGCGGCTGGTTTAAATATTCGGGAAGTATTAATTAATGAAGAATTAGATGATTATAAAAATATTCAAACGGTAAAAGTTGTTGATCCTAAAGATAGTAAAAAAACAATTACTTTAATTGGGATTGATCCAAGTGTTGATGTTAAAAGATTAACAATACCTGATGTTTATGCATCATTATCATATTACATTGGTTTACATAGTAATATTGGTGATGTTGATGAAATAGATAATTTAGGTAATAGACGGGTAAGACAAGTTGGGGAATTAATTCAAAACCAATTTAGAACTGGTATGAGCCGGATGGAAAGAGTCATTAGAGAAAGAATGACAACCCAAGAATTAGATTCTTTAACACCAAAGACTTTAATTAATATTCGACCTGTTACTGCAGCTTTAAAAGAATTCTTTGGTTCAAGTCAATTATCAAAATTCATGGATCAAGTAAATCCTATTGCTGAATTAACCGATAAAAGACGTTTATCAAGTTTAGGACCAGGTGGTTTATCAAGAGATCGGGCTGGAATGGAAGTAAGAGATGTTAATGCATCCCATTATGGCCGGATATGTCCAATTGAATCACCAGAAGGACAAAACATTGGGTTAATCACTTCCTTAGCGGGTTATGCTAAAGTAAATGAATATGGCTTTATTATGACTCCATATCGAAAAGTTAATGATGGTGTTGCTACAGATGATATTGTTTACTTAACGGCTGATGAAGAAAAAGATTATTATATTGCTCAAGCAACAACTAAATTAGATGGAGATAAAATAGCTGATGATGAAGTTATTGCGAGAATAAATGGGGATAACGTTTATGTTAAAAGAGAAAATGTTAACTTCTTAGACGTTGCTCCTAGTCAAGTTGTCTCTATTACAACTAGTTGTATTCCATTCCTAGAATTTGATGATGCGCACAGAACTTTGATGGGTGCTAACATGCAAAGACAAGCTGTACCTTTACTTGTTCCAGAAGCACCAATTGTTGGAACTGGGGTTGAATATATCGCGGCTCGTGATTCAGGTTCAACCATAGTTTGTAAAGCTGATGGGGTAGTTGAATATGCCGATGGCTTAAAAATTGTTGTTAAAGTTGCTAAGGGTAAAGATACTTATTATTTAGCTAATTTTGAAAGAAGTAATGCTTCTACTTGTGTTAATCATCATCCTTTAGTTAAAGCTGGGGAAGCTGTTCATCGTGGCCAAGTTATCGCGGATGGTCCATCTACAGATAAAGGTGAACTTGCTTTAGGGAAAAACTTAACTGTTGCCTTCATGACTTTTGATGGTTATAACTATGAAGATGCGGTTATTTTAAATGAAAGATTAGTAAGAGATGATGTATATACATCCCTTCATATATCTCACTATGATATTGACTGCCGAGATACCAAACTTGGACCAGAAGAAATAACAAGAGATATTCCTAACGTTGGAGAAGATGCAAGAAAGAATCTTGATAGTGAAGGTATAATTAAAATTGGAACTGAAGTTAGAGAAGGAGATATTCTTGTTGGAAAAGTTACACCAAAAGGAATGCAAGAATTAACTAGTGAAGAAAAATTATTACATGCTATATTTGGAGAAAAGACAAGAGAAGTAAGAGATACATCCTTAAGAGTTGAACATGGTGCTGGTGGTATTGTTCATGATATTAAAGTTTATACAAAAGAAAATTCTGATGAACTTCCAGCTGGTGTATCTAAAGTAATAAGAGTTTATATAATTCAAAAGAGAAAAATTCAAGTTGGTGATAAAATGTCAGGTCGCCATGGTAATAAAGGGGTTATTTCCTTAATTTTACCAGAAGAAGATATGCCTTATTTACCAGATGGCCGGCCAGTTGATGTTATGCTTAACCCTCTTGGGGTGCCATCAAGAATGAACATTGGTCAAATCCTTGAATTACATTTAGGAATGGCTGGGAAAAAACTAGGTGTTCATTATGCTACACCAGTATTTGATAGTGCAACTTGGGAAGATATTCAAGCTGAAATGAAAGAAGCTGGCATGAGTGAAGATGGTAAAGAAACCTTATATGATGGCCGAACAGGTGAACCATTTGATCACCGTATTAATGTCGGAACAATGTACATGGTTAAATTACATCACATGGTTGATGATAAATTACATGCCAGAGCAACTGGACCTTATTCTTTAGTTACGCAACAACCTTTAGGTGGTAAAGCTCAATTTGGTGGTCAAAGATTTGGAGAAATGGAAGTTTGGGCTCTATATGCTTATGGAGCAAGTCATGTTTTACAAGAAATATTAACTGTTAAAGCTGATGATATTGTTGGTCGGGTTAAAGTTTATGAATCACTTGTTAAGGGGAAAGTTATTAATCAAGCAGGTGTTCCTGAATCCTTCCGTGTATTAGTTAAAGAATTCCAAGCTTTAGGTTTAGATGTTCAAGTTATTGATAATAATGATGAAGTTGTGGAATTTAAAGATATTGAAGAAGATGACGATGATGCTGATGCCTTTAGAATTGATGAAATAGAAGTTAATGCACCAAATGAGGAACCAGTAGAAGAACCACCGGTTGATGATTATAATGATAATGAAGAATTAGATGAAGATGATGATTTAACCGATTTAGATGATTTAGAGTTTCCAGGCGATGTTGCCTTAGAAGATTTAGAAGATGGGGAGTAGGTGAAAACTTATGATAGATGTTAGTAAATTTAAAGGAATAAAAATTAGTATTGCTTCACCCGAAAAGATTCGTTCATGGTCTTATGGGGAAGTAAAAAAACCTGAAACAATTAACTATCGAACCCTTAAACCTGAAAGAGATGGGTTATTCTGTGAAAAAATATTTGGACCAACTAAAGATTTTGAATGTAGTTGTGGTAAATATAAGAGATTAAGATATAAAAATATTATTTGTGATCGATGTGGAGTAGAAGTAACTCGTTCTAAGGTTCGTCGGGAAAGAATGGGACATATTGAACTTGCGGCTCCTTGTAGTCATATTTGGTTTTTTAAAGGTGTTCCATCTAAAATGGGCTTAGTCTTAGATATGAGTCCAAGAGATCTAGAAGAAGTTTTATACTTTGTATCTTATGTTGTTATTGATCCTGGTAAAGCTCCTTTAGAAAGAAAACAAATATTATCTGATAAAGAATATCGAGCATATTATGAAAAATATGGAAATTCTTTTAAAGTTGGTATGGGAGCAGAAGCTATTAAAGAATTACTTTCTTTAGTGGATATTGATAAAGAAGTAGATGATTTAAGAAAAGAATTAGAAAATGCAACTGGGCAAAAAAGAATTCGTTTAGTTAAACGTTTAGATTGTTTAGTAGCATTCCAAGAATCAGGTAATAGACCTGAATGGATGGTTTTAGATGTTTTACCAGTTATACCTCCTGAATTAAGACCAATGATTCAACTTGATGGGGGTAGATTTGCTACAAGTGATTTAAATGATTTATACAGACGAATTATTAATCGGAATAACCGGTTAAAGAAATTACTTGAACTTGGAGCACCAACCATTATTGTGCAAAATGAAAAAAGAATGCTTCAAGAAGCCGTTGATTCTCTTTTGGATAATGGCCGAAGAGGAAGAAGTATAACCGCGGCAAGTAATAGACCTTTAAAGAGTTTATCTAGTATGTTAAAAGGTAAACAAGGTCGTTTCCGTCAAAACTTATTAGGTAAAAGAGTTGATTACTCAGGTCGTTCTGTTATTGTTGTAGGACCAAATTTAAAAATGTATCAATGTGGTTTACCAAAAGAAATGGCTATTGAATTATTTAAACCCCATGTTATAAATGGTATTGTTGAAAGAGGTTTAGCTCATAATATTAAGGGTGCTAAAAAATTAATTGAATCAAGAGATGAATCTATCTGGGATATTGTTGAAGATGTTATTACTGAATATCCAATTTTATTAAATAGAGCCCCAACATTACATAGATTAGGTATTCAAGCCTTTGAACCAGTTTTAGTTGGTGGTAAAGCTATTCGTCTGCACCCTCTTGTTTGTACAGCCTTTAATGCCGACTTCGATGGAGATCAAATGGCTGTCCATGTTCCTTTATCCGAAGAAGCTAAAGCCGAAGCAAGAATCTTAATGCTTGGCGCTAATAACATTTTAAATCCAAAAGATGGAAAACCAATTGTTACACCAAGTCAAGATATGGTTTTAGGTAATTATTATTTAACCATTGAATATGCTGGAGAACCTAATGAAGGTCATGTTTATAAAAATCCTAATGAAGCTTTAATGGCTTATGAAAGAAAAGAAATAACCCTTCATACCAGAATTGCGATTCCAGCTAAATCATTTAAATATAAATTATTTACTGAAGAACAACAAAATAAATATTTAGTTACAACAGTTGGAAAAATTAAATTTAATGAAATATTACCAGATACTTTCCCTTATGTTAATGAAGGTAGTAAAGATAATATTGAAGGTATTACGCCAAGTAAGTTCTTTATTGATCAAGGGGAAAATATTCCTGAAATCGTGGCTTCAATGCCTTTAATTGCCCCATTTGTTAAATCAACTTTAGGTAAATTAATTGCGCAAGTATTTAAAAGATATAAAACAACGGAAACATCAATTATGCTTGATAAATTAAAAGATTTAGGT